>CAYMSY010000447.1:911-1830 GCA_964393195.1 uncultured Alcaligenaceae bacterium
TCTTTCCCAGTTTCATTGGTACTTTTGACCGGTTCCTCTGGCAGTTTTTCATCGCGCCATTTGGTATTCCCGGCTCGACATCGAAGCCGAGCCTGGTACCAGACAAGAAAGACTGGGATGTTGTTCCATTCCACAATGCGCAACCGCTGAAGTTGGAAATTTTTGATCGAACGACGGCGAAAGCAGGTACAGCAGAGCTAAATCGACTAGCGTTTGACACCTCAAAGCGAGATATTACGCCATATGAAGCAGCCGCAAGAAAGGTGATGGCGGCTGCCATACAAAGTGGCCGTATAGATTTTGCGGACGTCCGGGCTATCGTCGTTGAACGACTTGGAGATAGCGCCTTTTCAAAAAAACTTGCCACAGCACTGGCAAATCGTTTCCGCGAACTGGTAGTCGATGAAGCTCAGGACTGCAATCCGGAAGACCTAAATATTATTACCTGGCTCCGGGACGCTGGCATAGTGACCAAAATAATCTGCGATCCGGATCAGTCCATTTTCGAGTTCCGAGGTGGCTTATCTGATCACCTGCATACGTACGCCAAGACATTTGCCGAATCCGAGCGCCTGCCGATGCGTGGAAACTTTCGGTCCACTCCGGCTATTTGCAACGCTGTTACCGCGCTTTGCCCCTCAAGTGAACGCTCCAAAAAAATATTGCCCCTAGGGAAACTAAAGTCTGACTCAACACCGGTACACATCCTTGCCTATAAAGGCGCTATTACCCCCAAAATCGGAGAGGCTTTTATTACGCAACTCTCAAAAGTGGATATTTCGCCATTAGACGCCCGCATAGTGGCATCGCGGGTTGAAATCGCGGAGAAGGCTATGGGATATTCCAGACCCGAACCGAGGAACAATCCCACGCTTCTCCTGGCTGACGCGATAGCCTGCTTTCATATGGCGCAAAGCCC
>CAYMSY010000447.1:1840-2584 GCA_964393195.1 uncultured Alcaligenaceae bacterium
GCATCGCGTACATTTATTAATCAGCCAGAAAATTGATAGCCTGGGCGGGTATCATCGCTATATCACTGAGACAGACGACAAGTCTTTGGAATGGCGGCCAGAGATGATAAAGCTAGCGAATACGTTGTGCCTGGACGATAGATCTACGCCGCAACAATGGCTCACCAAAGCGCGTAATTTCTACTCGCCTCTATTGCCGACGGACCAAAATATAAATTCAGTACTCAAAAACAATCAGGAATTAGCCTCGGCTCTTGTCCCTGCATCCCAACTTACGTGCAGACCCGGCACTATTCATTCTGTCAAGGGCCTCGAGTTTCCCGCCGTTTGCGTTGTGATGACCACCGCCACCAAAGGAATCATCGATCTGCTCACCACCGATCCAATCGGCACGGCATCTGAGGATGCTCGAAAGCTCTACGTCGCGGCGTCTCGCGCCCAAAACCTGCTGGCAATCGCAGTTTCGAAGGCTCAATCCGGCCGGCTAAAGACTTTGCTCGAACAATTCGGGACGATTACGCAGACGACGCAGCTTTCTTGAGCAACGGAAACAATGCCTCACTATCCGCATTGAACATAATCAGTCAGTTGCGGTTTCGGTAATCCGGCAATGGTAACAGCTCTCACCACCGACGAAATTGTAACTCGCCGTCAAGACGGCGTTGATGCGAAAATTGGGATCTCCCAAAGCCTCAATGATCTACGGGATCAAAACCTGTGCGACCGATCTCGCCGCACATTGGG
>CAYMSY010000447.1:2594-3002 GCA_964393195.1 uncultured Alcaligenaceae bacterium
CGATGTCGTATTCAGCGGAAGCCATCGTCACGGTTTTTATGAGACAATCTCAAAAACCGCCGACAGCCAAGAGTCTGGCAGCACAATGCAGCTACCTCGTGAGAGCCGGCAGGCCGCCCGCATCGCGGCTAATCCCCTCTATGCATCCCCGATCACAAGTTCGACGCCGCCCGGGACAGACTCCCGGGCGCGCTTCTCGCTGCCGTTTGCATCAACGGCATCAAAGATTGCCGCCTCAAGCTCTGCACGGCGCGGATCAGAACTGTCGACCCAGACAGCGATGACAGCCTCGTCGTCAAGGCCATGCCTCTCCTGGAACTCAGCCACAGCGTCAGCGGCCTTCTCCTCGTCCGTGTAGTCATAGAGCCGGTCAGCAATATCCACAGATATGGTCATCTCATTACCTCA
>CAYMSY010000448.1:0-2994 GCA_964393195.1 uncultured Alcaligenaceae bacterium
CTGGCGATCGAGGTGTTCGGGACCGCGGCCGCCGTCGATCGGCACGCCGCACTGATCGCCGGCACCCCGGTCCTGGCACGTGAAACGCACAGGTAGTAGCCGCGTCGAGTATTAGCCGTGAGATTGAGTGGCGTGACCAGCCGCCCGGCCTGCAGCTCGCGCTCAATCAGGCAGCGCTGAACCACGGCCACGCCAAGCCCGGCGGCTGCGGCTTCGGTGAGATTGGCGACCAGATCGAATCCCGCGCCAAGATTCAGTTCGCGCGCGCTGACACCTGCCGCCTGAAACCACAGCGCCCAGTTGTCGGGGTAATTGACATGATGTAGCAACGGAAACTGCAGCAGATCCACCGCTTTCCGGATTTGTGCTGCCACCGACGGATGACACACCGGAATGATCTCGCGACCGATGATGTAGGTGGCCTGCACATGGCGCGGCCAGCGGCTGCTGGCGCTGCGACGCGTCTGAATCCAGCAGTCCACGTCGTCACGCATGAAATCTTCATCGGTGACATAGGGTTTGAATACCAGATTCACGTCCGGATGCGCGGCCTGAAACGACGCGAGCCGCGGCACCAGCCAGCGCGTGTTGAGCGTCGGAATCGCGCAGATATTGAGTGTGCGGCGCTTCAGCGTGGTGTGGGTGACGCCAACCGCAAGTTCCAGCGCAGCGAGTGCCGGCTGGATTTGCTCCAGATAAAGCCGTCCCAATTTCGTCGGCTGCACGCCCTGAGCATTGCGCTCCAGCAACGTCACGCCGAGCCGACTTTCCAGTCGCAACACGGCACGGCTCACGGCTCCTTGCGTGACACACAGCACGTCCGCCGCACGCGTCAGGCTGCCGGTCGCAGCCGCCTGCACAAAGGCGTGCAGCTCGGGCAATGAGGGCGAACGAATGCGCATGATGGGGGCATTACATCATGTAATGCAGCTTGCCGGTTTGTCGCTTGTCGGCTCTGATCTGCGCGCCTAACGTTCGCGGTAACAAGCGCTGGCACTTAACCCCGCCGGCGCAAAACAACCCGAGACAAGCCATGAACGTTCAACGACGCCATCTCCTGCAGGCCATCGCAGCCCTCGCGGGCACCGGTGCCATCACGCGCCTTCCGCTCACCCACGCGCAATCCGCCGGACGCTATCCCGAACGTCCGATTGCGCTGGTCGATGCATTTTCGGCGGGCGGCAGCACCGACATCTTCGCGCGTCTGCTCGCAGAAAAAATGGGGCCAATACTCGGCACCACCGTCATCGTCGAAAACCGCGTCGGCAGCGGCGGTGCGATTGGTTCGGAATACGTTGCACGGGCCAAGGCAGACGGTTACACGCTGGGCATTGCAACGGTCAGCACGCTCGCCACCAACCCGGCCGTCGCCAGCAAACCGCGCTATGACCCGCTCAAGGACTTTGCGCATATCAGCAATCTGTTGACGGTGCCCAGCGTGCTGGTCGTGCACCCGTCGGTGCCCTCGCGCAATCTGAAGGAATTGATCGAACTGTCAAAAGCAAAGCCCGACACACTCGGCTTCGCCACGCCGGGGATCGGATCGGCGGGGCACGTGCTGCTGGAGCAATTCATGCGGCTGTCCGGCGCGAAATTTCTGCATGTGCCGTATCGCGGCGCGAGCAACGTCATCAATGATTTGCTCGGAGGGCAGATCATGATTGCCAGCGACAACCTGCCGTCAATGCTGCCACATGTGCAGTCCGGCAAGGTGCGCGCCATTGCCGTGCGCGACAACAAGCGACTGAGCGTGCTGCCGCAGGTACCGACTTACGCGGAAGAAGGTTACGCCGAGGTGTCCGAGCCGTTGTGGTTTGGTCTCGTCGCGCCTGCGGGTACGCCGCGTGACATCGTGATGCGGCTCAACGCGGCCGTGCATCAGGTCGTCGCGACCCCGGCGTTCAGAGCGAAGCTTGAGTCGTTGAGTGCGTCGTCCGCCGCCGGCACACCGGAGCAATTTGCGGCACAGGCGAAAACGCTGCTGGAACGCTATCGGCGAGTGGCGAAAGAAAGCAATATCCACATCGACTAAGGCATAGCGTGCATCCGTTTCAACCCGTTACCATCGAACGGCCACAGTCAGTCGACACGCTGCCGCTGTTGTGTGACTCGCCACACAGCGGCACCTGGTATCCGCCGGACTTCGGTCATGCGATCAGCAAGGCCGACTTGCGCAGCGGCGAAGATACACACATTGACGCGCTGTGGAGTCACGCACCAAAGGTTGGCGCAACGCTGATCTGCGCGCGGTTTCCGCGCACCTACATCGATCCCAATCGTCCACAAAATGACATCGATGTCAGCATGCTGGACGCGCCGTGGCCGCATCCGGTTGTGCCCAGCGAGCAAACGTCTCGCGGCTACGGTCTCGTGTGGAAGCAGGTGCGCGACGGCGCGCTCATCTACGCACGAAAGCTGAGCGTTGCCGAACTGCGCACCCGCATCGACACCTGCTGGCAGCCCTATCACCAGGCGGTAGCTGTTGAGGCCGCTGCCATGCATGAACGCTGGGGTGCACTGTGGCATCTCAATCTGCATTCCATGCCACACAACGCCTATGAGCGCCTTGGCATTGCGTCGACGAGACCGCTTGCAGACTTCGTGCTCGGCGATCTCGATGGCAGCAGTTGCGAGCCCGGTTTCGTGCAGATGCTGGAGGACGCGCTCAAGGCGTGCGGCTATTCAGTCGCACGCAACGATCCGTACAAAGGTCTGGAACTGCTGCGGCGAACGGGCAAACCCGACGAGCACCGGCACAGCGTGCAGGTGGAAATCAACCGCTCGATTTACATGAACGAAATCACTCGCGAAGCAAACGCTCATTTCGGGCAATTGCACGGCGATCTGACGCAGGTGTTGCAAGGCGTTTCACGCTATGTGCGCCAGCGCTTACGGGAGATGGAAGCTTAAGAAATCACACGATTTTTCAATCGCCATCGAGACACACAACAACTCAATCCGGAGGTTACGATGCGACTACAGAAATTATTTGTT
>CAYMSY010000449.1:0-2980 GCA_964393195.1 uncultured Alcaligenaceae bacterium
TTTGGCTGGGGCTTCTTTTGCCTTGGCGGCGTCAGCCTTTTTCTTGGCTTCGGCTTCTTTCTTTGCTTTGGCAGCTTCTTCTTTTTTCTTCTTGGCTTCTTCAGCCTTGGCTTTCTTCTCGGCGTCTTTCTTGGCCTTTTCTTCAGCCTTGGCTTTCTTGGCCTCTTCTTTCTTGGCCTTTTCAGCAGCTGCCTTTTCTTCCTTGCTCATCGGCTTGTCAGCTGCTTTCTTGTCGTCCTTCTTGGCGGCTTCCGGAGCGGCGGCTTTCGGAGCTTCCTTGGCCGGAGCGGCTGCAGCAGGAGCAGCGGCTTTGCCAGCGTCTGCTTTTGGAGCTTCTTTGGCGCCGGCAGCAGCTTTCGGCTCTTCTTTCTTGCCCGCGTCAGCTTTTGGCGCGTCTTTCTTGGCTTCTGTCTTCCAGTCGATCTTGGTCGGGCCGGACGTTGCGATCTTGTCCTTCATGTCGGTGAAGTTCTTTTCGCCGACGCCGTCAACCTTCTTGAGATCTTCAGCCGACTTGAACGGGCCGTTTTTGGTGCGGTAGTCGATGATCGCTTGAGCACGGGCCGGGCCGATATCTGGAAGCGCTTCCAGTTCTGCCTTGGTGGCCGTGTTGATGTTGACCGCCGCGAAGGCAGAGCCGGCGAGCAAAAAGCTTGCGAGCAGAGCGTAAATTTTGTTCATGTTGAGTAAAGTCCTCTCGTGTGGATACCCGGCAGGCCGGGCGTGACGATTATGTAGAGCTGGATTTGCCTGTATTGCAGCAAAACACCGCCAGCCACAGTGCGCCGCTTAAACGCATCGATTGTAGCGGGCGTTGACAATTCTGAATATTGGCTTGATGCGTATCAAACCGGGCGTCTTGGCACGCGCTGCGCAACTGCCGTCAGCAGCTCATAGCCGATGGTGCCGGCCGCGTCTGCGACTTCATCGACGGCGAGCTGGGCTCCCCACAGCTCGACCGGGCTGCCCACCTGCGCCAGCGGTATGTCGGTCACGTCAACCGTGATCTTGTCCATCGACACACGTCCGACCAGCCGCGTACGCTGCCCGTTGACCAGTATCGGCACGCCGGTGGGGGCGTGGCGCGGGTAGCCGTCGGCATAACCGCAGGCGATCACGGCGATGCGCTCGGTCTTGCTGGCCACATAAGCGGCGCCGTAACCGACTTTGTCGCCAGCCTTGAGCGCCTGTACGCCGATGACTTCGGTGGTGAGCGTCATTGCGGGCTTGAGTTTGAGCGCCGCCGCGCTGCGCGTAGCATGGCTAAACGGCGTCGCACCATAAAGCATGATGCCGGGCCGTAGCCAGTCGGTTTTGCCGGCACCAGCCAATACCCGGTCAAGGTCGAAGCAGGCGGCGGAATTGGCGACCGATCGGGCAAACGGCAATCCGGCGGTCGCCTCGTTAAATAGCCGCAGTTGCTCGAGATGGCCATCGCGCTCGTCGGCGCAGGCGAAATGCGTCATCAACGTGATTTCGCCGACACCCGAGTGTTGCGCCACGCGTGCTGCGACGTCACGTGCACGCTCAATGCGGAACCCGAGGCGGTTCATGCCGGTGTTGAATTTGAGGTAAACGTCAAGCTTGCGTGATAGCGGCGTCGCTTCAAACTCGCTGAGCTGTTCATCACAGTGGATCACGCAGCTCAGTCGATGTTCGGCGGCGGCGTGCCAGTCGAGTGCGGAAAAACAGCCTTCGAGCAAAAGGATCGGCTTCTTCCATCCCAGCTTGCGCAGGGCGATGGCATTTTCGATTTCGATCAGGGCGAGTCCGTCGGCACCGGCGAAGGCCTCCATCGCCGCGGCGATGCCGTGACCATAGGCGTCAGCCTTGATGACCGCCCAAATCCGCGCGCTTCCGGTGTTGGGGGCGCTCTGGCGCACGAGGTCGAGGTTATGGGTAAGCGCGGCGCGGTCGATGGTGGCAACGATGGGGCGGGGCATGCGGCTTCGGCGTAATCGTCTGTTAATGAGTCCTATGCTACTCTCCGCGCCGAGGCTGATCAGCGCAAAAAGAGGGGGCTCAGGTGTGACAGCAAGTACACACTGCGCGCGATGATCGAGCCAACCAACCAGGGAGACGGGTAGCGCATGCAGCGCGGTTTTTACACGATCATGGCGGCGCAGTTTTTCAGCTCGCTGGCTGATAACGCACTTTTTGTTGCTGCCGTGGAACTGCTCCGTTATGACGGCGCGCCGGAATGGCAGCGTGCGGCACTGGTGCCGCTGTTTGCGTTTTTCTATGTGGTGCTGGCCCCGGTCGTCGGCGCCTTCGCCGATCGCTTTCCGAAAGGCAAGGTCATGCTTGTCTCGAACGCGATCAAGGTGGTTGGCTGCCTGTTGATGCTGTTCGGGACCCATCCGCTGTTGTCGTACGCAGTTGTCGGGCTGGGCGCTGCGGCGTACTCACCCGCGAAGTACGGCATCCTGACCGAATTGTTGCCACCATCGCAGCTGGTCAAGGCCAATGGCTGGATCGAGGGGCTCACCATCGGATCGATCATCCTTGGCGTGGTGCTCGGCGGTGCGCTGGTGGGTAATCGTGTGAGCGACTGGCTGCTGGACATTGACGTGCCGTTTGTGGATTTCGACATCGCAACCGCCCCGGAAGCGGCGATCGCCTGCATGATTTCCGTGTACATCATTGCGGCCATCTTCAACATGCGCATCCCGCACACCGGTGTGGCCATGCAGCCGATGCCCGATGCGAAACACCTGTTTCCGGAGTTCTGGAATTGCAACGTGCGTCTGTGGCGCGACAAGCTCGGGCAGATTTCGCTGGCGACGACGACGCTGTTCTGGGGCGTGGCCGGCAATCTGCGCTACATCGTGCTGGCGTGGGCGGCAGCGGCACTGGCCTACAGCACGAGCCAGGCCTCGGCGCTGGTCGGCGTTGTCGCCATTGGTACGGCAGTGGGGGCGGTGATCGCCTCGGTCAGGATGTCGCTCGACCGTGCCACCAACGTGATCCCGCTCGGGAT
>CAYMSY010000450.1:0-2976 GCA_964393195.1 uncultured Alcaligenaceae bacterium
TGGCATGCATCGTCGGGCTGCGCAGTTTGATGGCTGCTGGCAGGTGGTGGCAGGCGTGTTTTCGTCGAAGGCAGATCGCTCGCGTGAGGCTGCGGCGGCGCTCGGGCTGGACCCGTCACGCGGATATGCGGACGTTGCCGCCATGATCGCGGCAGAGGCGCTGCGCCCGGATGGCATCGAGGCGGTGGCCATCATGTCACCGAACGATACGCATTACCCCTACGCTGCGGCCGCGCTCAACGCCGGGCTGGACGTGATTGGCGACAAGCCGGTGAGCACGACCGCAGCCGAGGCGCGCGACCTCGCGGCGGGGGCGCGTGCGAAGCAGCGCATCTTCTGCATCACGCACGGCTACTCGGCGTATCCGATGACGCGCTACGCGATGCAGCTGATTGCGGAAGACACCATCGGCCCGGTGCGCTTTGTGCAGGTGGAGTACATCCAGAGCGGCCTCGCCAAACCCATCGAGCAGGGCACGATGACCGACAGCCAGCGCTGGAAGTTTGACGCGGATCGCAGCGGACTCGCGCTGGTGTTCTCGGCGATCGGCTGTCATGCGCAGCATCTGGCGTGTAATGTGTCCGGCCTGACGATCGACTCGGTCAGCGCCGACGTCGGTGCGCTGATGCCGGGCCGCGTCGTGACCGACACCGTGCTCGCCAACCTGCGCTTCGCGGGCGGTGCGCGCGGGCAGTACACGATCACGCAGGCGGCAGCGGGCGGCGAGAACGACATCCGCCTGCGCATCTACGGCGAACGCGGTCTGCTCGACTGGTCGCACCGCAATTCGGCGTATCTGCAGCTCAACCTCGAAGGCGAACCGGCGAAGACCATCGGCCGTGGTGACGTCAACCTGCCTCCCGAAATCGCAACACTGAGCCGCACGCCACGCGGTCACCCCGAAGGCCTGCTCGAAGCCTTCGCCAACCTCTACCGCGAAGCGGCCGAGGCCATCGAAGCCCGTAACAGCGGCGCGCCGCTCTTGCAGGTGAGCTTTCCGACGATTGACGACGGCGTGGAGAGCATGCGGTTCATTGAGGCCTGTATTGCTTCGAATGCAGCTAATGGGGTGTGGACGACGCTGTAACGCGCTTTCCGTTCACAGTGCGTTCGCCGGGCTGCGTTGGAATGATGTCCGAGACGATTCGGCGTCAACGGCTTTTTGCTGGAATCCATAACTCACAGGGTATGAATAGCGATTTAAGCTAAAGTCGACTTTTAAATGAAATGCCATGTGAGCCCATTTTGAATGGGGTTCTTATTAAAAAGCTGATGTCACTGCGTCCGCTGGTGAAGCCCCATCAGACTCAACAAAGCGCGTTTAGCCGCCTCTTGGGATAATTGCGGCTATGCAAAAAGAACAATTGATCGAATGGCTGACCGCTGCCATTCGCAGTGCGGGGCTTTCCGACACGGCAATACCGGCGCTGGAACGCCCGAAACAGGCGGATCACGGCGATTGGGCGACCAACATTGCGCTGCAAATGGCGAAACCGCTGGGCAAAAATCCGCGCGAAGTGGCGGCGGCGTTGAAGGCCGCACTCGATGCCTCGCCGCATGCACTGGTGTCGGAAGTCAGCATCGCAGGCCCCGGTTTCATCAACATCCGGCTGAAGCCCGCTGCCAAGTTTTCTGTCGTTGCCGATGCCCTCGCGCAAGGCGAAAAATTCGGCATGGGCGATGCCCGTCACGGTGAAAAGGTGCTCGTCGAGTTCGTCTCGGCGAATCCCACCGGCCCACTGCACACGGGACACGCTCGTCAGGCGGCGCTCGGTGATTCGCTGTGCAATCTGCTGGAGACGCAGGGCTGCACGGTGCATCGCGAGTTCTATTACAACGATGCTAGCAACCAGATCGACAACCTCACGCGTTCGGTTCAGTTGCGCGCCAAAGGCGTGGAGCCGGACAGTGCGGGCTGGCCGGAAGATGGCTATCGCGGCGACTACATCGTTGAAATCGGCAAGAGCTTTGTCGCCCAGGGCGGCGACGTCAACAATGCCGATGCGATACGTGCGTTCGCCGTCGACATGCTACGTGCCGAGCAGGATCGCGACCTGACTGCGTTTGGCGTCAAGAAATTCGACTGCTACTACCTTGAGAGCTCGCTCTACACCGACGGGCGTGTCGACAAGACGGTTGCCGCGTTGCAGGCGTCCGGTCACACCTACGAGTCCGAAGGCGCGCTGTGGCTCAAGACCACCGATTTCGGCGACGACAAGGATCGCGTCATGCGCAAGGCGTCCGGTGGTTACACCTACTTTGTGCCGGACGTGGCATATCACGTCACCAAGTGGGAACGCGGCTTCACGCAGGTGGTGAACATTCAGGGCACCGATCATCACGGCACCGTTGCCCGCGTTCGCGCCGGCCTGCAAGCGCTGGATATGGGCATCCCGAAGGGTTACCCGGATTACCTGCTGCATTCCATGGTGCGCGTCATGAAGGGCGGCGAGGAAGTAAAAATTTCCAAGCGTGCCGGCATGTACGTCACGCTCGGTGAACTGATCGAATGGGTCGGCAAGGATGCCGTTCGCTTTTTCCTCGTCTCGCGCAAGGCGGATAGCGAATTTACGTTTGATATCGATCTCGCACTGTCACAAAGCGAAGAAAACCCGGTGTACTACGTGCAGTACGCCCACGCTCGCATCTGCTCGGTGCTGCGCGAAGCGGCCGTGAGCGCGGAAGCGCTGGCTGCTGCTGATCTCGGATTGCTGACGCATGAGAAAGCGGAAGCCCTTGCGACCAAGATCGCGGACTATCCGGCGCTGCTGGCGACGGCGGCGCGCGATCTGGCGCCGCATCTGCTGCCGTATTACCTGCGCGAAGTGGCGGCTGCGTTCCACGGCTACTACGCCGCTGAACGCATCCGGGTTGATGATCCGGCTCTGCGTGCGGCGCGTACCTCGCTCGCCGCCGCGACGGCGCAGGTGCTAAAAAATGGATTGCAATTGCTCGGCGTGTCGGCGCCTGAGAGAA
>CAYMSY010000451.1:0-2975 GCA_964393195.1 uncultured Alcaligenaceae bacterium
GATGATCAAACGATGCGCCACCAGGTGTCCACAGATAGGCGTTGTAAATACGGAAACCAAAAATGCGCAACAGGCCACCGCCAATAGCTTTGAGCGATGGCATGCCGACGGTGGCCGATTCTGGCAGTGCAGGCGTGCTCAGTACGCCTGTCTGCGCATGGGGAACTGCGACAAACAGCAAAACCGCTGCGGTCGTTATGGACCGCATGAACGATCGTCTAGCGAACCAGCGTGTACTGTCCAACATCAATGCTCCTCGCTTCAAATCCGGCAATGCAATAGGCAAGATAAAAGCGCCAGAGTTTCATGAAGTTATCCGAGAAACCCTGCGACTTTATCTCGTCATGGTGGGTGTCGAACTGGCGCAGCCATCGCCGCAATGTCTCGGCGTAGTCAAGCCCGAATTCGTACTGCGTCGGGACACGCAATCCTGATTTCCGGGCCCTGGTTTTGAAACGCTCTGGTGACGGCAGCATGCCTCCGGGAAAGATGTACTGCTGGATGAAATCACTGGTGGATTCGTACTGTTCGAAACGTTGCTCGTCAATCGTGATGACCTGGACACAGGCACGTGCGCCCGGTTTCAGCGCGCCGTGCACGGCGGCAAAGTAACTGTCCCAGTATTCCTGTCCTACGGCCTCAAACATTTCGATCGAGGCGACGCCGTCAAAGTCTGTTCCAAGTCGTTTCCCCGCATCCCGATAATCGCAAAGCTCGAAGCGCACGCGCGTCGCTAGGCCGGCAGCGGCAATTCGTTGCCGTGCGTAGTCGAGTTGCGCGGGCGACAATGTGATGCCGGTGACACGCACGTTACGCGACTTTGCTGCGTGCTCCGCAAAACCGCCCCAACCGCAGCCGATTTCAAGAATGTGCCCGCCCTCTGGAGGATTGATCTCCGAAAGAATGCGTTCGTACTTTGCGATTTGCGCCTCCGCCAGATCACCCTGCACATTTCCGGCAAATAGCGCCGACGAATATGTCATCGTGGAATCAAGCCATATGCGATAGAACGCGTTGCCAAGGTCGTAGTGCGCCTCAATGTTCTTGCGCGCCTGCTTCTTGCTGTTGGCACGAAGCAGGTGACGCAACTTGAACAGCCATCCCTTCCAGCCGCGCCCGTAAAAGGCCGGCATGAGTTCGTTCTGGTTCTTTGCAAGCAGTGTGAGCAGTGCCACCAGATCAGGAGAGTCCCAGGCGCCATTGAAATAGCCTTCGCCGAAGGCAACGTCACCACCGGTGAGAATTTGCCCGCAAATCGCCATATCGTGAATGTCGATGTGTGCGTGGGCACCCTGCGTGTCGGAGCCGAACTCGTGGCGGCTTCTGTCGGGGAGCGTCGCGGTGATTCGCCCATGCTTCAAACCACCAAGCAGCTTGAAGAGAATGCGCGCGGGGATGGGCAGCGAGGGCAGTGCGGATGGTGCTGCGGATGCTGTCGTTTCGGTTGTCCTCATGAGCGTGAAATTCCTGTCATGCTGGATCGAAGTTTTCCGAAGAAGGGGACGCGTTTGGCGTAGAGCCGCAACGCGTGCCAGTGAATGCGCAAGACTACAGCCAGCGTCTGAAACGGGAATCGCAAAGCTGCCCTGCGCAGGTTGGTGCGGGTCAGCGGTTGCGCCTCTCCGGAAATGTGCGTGTTGAGCAGCGCGCCATTTCCATCGTCGTAGTCAATGCGCGCGAGCCATCGCTCCGGACCAAAGTGGAAGCGAAATTTGTAGCCGCCGCGGACTTCATTAAACGGCGACACGTGCAACCGCTTGGTCGCCTGAAGCAAGTCGCCATTCTTAATCTCGCTCCCCTGCTCCGGTGTGAGAAGATAACTGTGCGATTCACCGAAGGTATTGTTCACCTCAACCAGAACCGCCTTCACTTTGCCCGGTTTGTCCGTGCAAACCCAGAAACTCACCGGGTTAAAGACGTAGCCCAGCATACGCGGAAACGTGTACAGCGCAACATCAGTCACTTCATCTGACGTGGCGGTGACGCCTTGTTGCCGCAAGATGGTCTGTATCCACGTTAGCGCAGGTGAACCGTCTCTCGCGCCGTGATCACCTTCATGAAAGGAAATGAGACCGCCACGGTTCACCGCCATTTCGCGTGCGACGGCGGGCAGCGACTGCAAAGGAATGCGCAGGCAGAACAACGGGTAACTGAAACGATGGCGGACCGGTTTCAGTCGCTCGTGCACCACTTCACCGACAATAATTGTGGCGTCAGTCATTCTGCGGCCAACCTTGTTTCCTGCGGCGCAACAGCTTGACCAATTCTGCGAGCCACGTCAAGCGCCGAGCTGAGGCCATCCTCATGAAATCCGTTCTTGAGCCAGGCGCCCGCATACCATGTGCCTTGCTCGCCCTGAATCGTTGCAATTTTCTGTTGCGCGGAAATGGCCGCCTGATTGAGTATTGGGTGCCAGTATTCAAACTCCGCGAGAACACTGGCCATGTGCGGCTCCACTGGTGGGTTAAGTGTCTCAAACAGTGCCGTTTTGAACGGTAGTGGCTGAAGCTGGTTAAGCCAGTAAGTGAGGGCTACCGGGCGGGTGTTGTCGCTATCGTTCACCTGCAGATAGTTCCACGCAGCCCATGCCTTGCGGCGGCGTGGCATCAGACGGGCATCCGTGTGCAGTACGCAGCGATTCGGCTGATAGCGAATAGCCGACAGCGCCGACTGTTCCTGCTGCGTCGGTTTGGCAAGCAGGCGCAATGCCTGATCGCTGTGGCAGGCGATGACGACTTCATCGAAATGTTCTCGTCCGCCGGCACTTGCGATTTCCACGAACCCCGGTCCACGAACAATTCGCTCGACCGGAGTCGCAAGACGGGCGTCGGCAAGCCCGGCGACAATGCGCTCAACGTAGGTGCGTGCGCCACCGCGCACGGTCATCCATTGCGGGCGATTACGCACACGAAGCAGGCCGTGGTTATGACAGAAACGCAGCAACATCGGAAGCTCGAAATCCAGAACGTCACCGC
>CAYMSY010000452.1:0-2972 GCA_964393195.1 uncultured Alcaligenaceae bacterium
GCTCCGCCTGCAACTGCTGTGCGCCAACGTGAAACACCACATTGCTGCCGGCAATTGGTGTGGCGGTCAGATCAAGCACGGCGGACGGATTGAGCCGCGTCAGCGTCACGAACGCCTTTTCCGTTTTCGCGTTGTGCGCCTCATCGACAATCAGGATCGGCGCATGCAGCGCCAGCCAGTTCGCCAGCGACTGTTTTGGTTTGCCGACGTAGGCCGCCAGCAGTTTCGCGCGCTCCGGGTTCTCGGCGAGATCAGCCGCCGTCACCACGGCGCTGTCGATCCCTTGCAGCACGCGCAGGTCAGATTCCGCCTTTGACTTGAAGTGGTTCTCGAACGCTTCGCTGAACGCGTAGACACGGCGGCCATCCGTGTTTTCCACGTTGAAACTCTGCATCGTGGCGACGATCACGATTGCGCGTTGCCCCCATTCCTGCACCGGAATCTGCACTACATCACCGACGCGGCAGACGGTCAACCGATCACCATACCGCTGCGCCAGCACCTGATGGTACGGATGCGCCGGGTCGCGTAAAGCTTCGAAGGTTTGCGTCACGATGGTATCGCTGGGCGCGAGCCAAACAGCGACTGGCGCATCGCCGCCGCCGTAATGTTTCGCAATGATCTCGATCGCCCGCGCCGCGAGCACCGTTTTACCGCCGCCGGTCGGAATGCGGAAGCACACATTCGGCACCGCCTCACCGAACGGCTTGGTGACATACGGCAGCTTCGAAAACTCACGGAACGCCTGCGCCGCGCTCACCAGCGTGCGCGAACGCGCGAGGAATTTGTCCAGCGTCGTGAGCGCCTGCTCCTGAAACTCTTTGCGTTGCAGTGGTCTCATGAATAACTATCAGATTTCGGTAATCGTCTGTAAGGTCTTCATTTTCTTGACTTTTTGTCTCTCAAATTCGATAATTCACCCCGGAAGGGGAAGAAATTCGGCTCCATGCCGTGTGAACGCGATGACTGGGGTAACTCATTCGCGCGGTCCTATGCCCCGTCCACCCCATTCTCCGAAACCGCCCCGAAGGGCGGTTTTTTCTTTGTGTAGTAGACGCCGTAGGGAGCGGGCTCCGTCTCGTCCACCGCGTGCACGAGGCTGACTTTGGGCCACATCAGTTGCAGGAAACGGTCTTCGCCCCGTTCGTAAAACCGCTGCAACGCCCACAACAAATAGTCCACCGCCTGCAGGCATATCGTGTGCTGCGGGGCACTCGCGGCAACGCGCAACGTTGACTCCACTTTGCGATCCCACTTCTGCTCGAATCGCGCCTTGCCTCGCTCCAGCATCTTGCGAAACGCGCGCGTGCGATCCGAGTTGCCACGCCGCGCAAACACAATATTGCATTCATCGGCAACGTGCAACCGATCCCGAAACAAGCGCGCCACGGTACTGTCGTAGAGTTCATTCGGGTGATAGCGGTAACCTTCTTCGCGCTGGTTGCGTTGCTGCACATAGGTCAGCACGGCCTCCATGCGGCGCACGACGGCGAAGAACTTCATTTCGTGCGCCAGCAGAAGGCGGAAAACCTCTCGCCGCACCTCGGATACATCGTCCTTGGCGTGAAAGGCCAACGCCGTCTTGCGCCGTTCCGGCCGCATTGACTCCACACCCTTGAAATACGGATCAGCGAGTAACGCCGCGCGCAGCCCGTTCAGAGCGGACGCGAGCTTCTCCGGCGACTGCACCTGTAGCGCACCGATGATGAAATGTCGGGAACAGCCTTCCGTGCCCAGCATGATGCGACCGCGTGCATTGAACAGCACGCCGTCGCCCGCTTCATCCACGTAGTAGTCGATGACCGGCGGCGCTCCGGCGTTGGGCATATTTGCTGCGTTATCGCTATCAATCATCAGCGCGCGACCACTTCGTGCGGGATGGACTTGAACTGCACCAGCGCTTCCTTCAGTCGTTCCTCACCGAGGCGGTTTGACTCGCCGTAAATCACGCGCGGGCGGCCGTTGCTCGGAAATTCGGTGGTCAGCACCAGCAGCACGGCGCGCGTGAGCACGTTACCCGCGTTCGGACGCCTGTCACCCAGGACGCCGTTAAACAGCAGAAAGTAGTCAACCCCGTTATGGGTGCCCAGGAAAGGACTCTGTTTGGTCCGTTCGCCCTGAGCTTGTCGAAGGGTTTCACGAACGGGCGCGCTGGAGTTGTCAGACCCTTCGCTGCGCTCAGGGCGAACGGTTGGTGCGGTTCCGTGCCACGGAACACCCGTCTCCTGCATCCACACAAACGCGGCCAGCGTGGCGAAGCGGACGTTCGGGTGAATCGCGCCGGTTTCGTCGAACACGGGTGCGCCGAGCTGCATGAAGCGGAAGCTGCCGCCGCCCTGCCAGTTGACCGTTTTGCTGATGCCGCCCTGTTCGCCGTCGAGCACTTTTTGCAGGCGCGGCAGGCAATGCGTTTTGGCATGCTCGCCCATTTCGATGCCGATCCAGCGGCGGCCCATTTTTTGCGCAACGGCAGCCGTGGTGCCGGAGCCGAGGAAACTGTCGAGAATAAGGTCGTTGGGGTTGGTGGCGATGTGGATGATTCGTTGAAGGAGACGCTCTGGCTTCGGGGTGTCGAACGCTTCCGACTTCGTAAACAGCTCGTGAATCTCTTTCTTCGCTTCGTCGTTGTGCCCAACATCTTCGTGCGGCCACCATGACCAAGGTACGAGGCCATCGACTTCATGCAAGTATCGAATAAGACGCGGCACGCCATTACCGTCTTGGCCAAACCAGAATCGGCCCGCAGCGCGCAATCGCTTGTATTCAGGCTCTAGGGTTGCCCAGTGACGACCCTCGGGTGGGTAGTGCATTTGCCCGTTGGGGCCTTCGATTGGGTAGCCTTGATTAGGGCGGAGGCCAGCGCCAGTAAACGATATTGATTGCCACAATCCCGATGGATCTTGATTTGGATTTTTATACGCTGCCTTGGTTTTTGCATCCGGGGCGATCAAATTTCTGGTCGCTCGAAAGCG
>CAYMSY010000453.1:0-2963 GCA_964393195.1 uncultured Alcaligenaceae bacterium
GATCACCGCAGCCGCCTCGAAGTACACCGCGACTCGTCCCATCGACTGGAAGGCAGCCGGGAACGCATTCGGTACGATAGTGGCAACGACACTGTAAATGAAAGCCGCGCCGGTGCCAATCGAGATCAGCGTCCACATGTTTGGGCTGCGATTGATGATGGACTGCGCGCCGCGCTCAAAGAAGGGCCAACCAGCCCACAGCACTACCGGCAGCGTCAGTACCAGTTCAACCCAGCTTTGTGTTGCCATCGCGAACCATCCGAATTGATGGCCAAACATCGCAAGCACAGTCACGACCACCGTCAACGGCAGCGTCCACCAGAAACGCCGCGTGAAGTCGAGTAACTCGGGGTTGTCTTCTTCCTCCAGACTTGGCATTTCAGGCTCCAGCGCCATGCCGCACTTCGGGCAGGTGCCCGGATGATCCTGACGAATCTCTGGATGCATGGGACAGGTATACATCGCAGCAATCGTTGCAGCGGCACCCACCATCGGGGTGACCGGTTTGGGTGCCAGATACTTGGCGGGATCAGCAGCAAACTTGGTCTTGCAACCGGCGCTACAGAAGAAATACATCTTCGCGCCGTGTTCGTGCTGGTGCGCCGACTGCTCGGTCACGGTCATACCGCACACGGGATCTTTCAGTGGAGCGCCGGTAGACGCAGCGGTTGTCGACGTATGGCCACCGCCACAGCAGGCACCCGCGTGGGGCTCGGTCTTGACGGCGGTATGGGGTTCAGTGGATGGATGATTCACAGTGGCCTCTCGGGCGCGAACGCACTAGATATTCAAACGGACGGAAGAAGCTTAAACTCTGTACTCAACCCCAGAGTCAAGCTTTTCATGAAAACTGATTCAAACCCTGCAAATACGACAACACTGACTATCGGTCGCCTCGCACATGCCGCTGGCGTAGGGGTCGAGACGATCCGGTACTACCAGGAGCGCGGTCTGCTGCCCGTGCCAACGGCACAAGGGACGTATCGACGCTATTCCGTCGGCTTGGTGGGTCGGATTCGTTTCATCAAGCGCGGGCAGGAACTGGGGCTGACGCTCGCGGAAATCGGCGAACTGCTGCGATTGGAGGACGGTGCTGATCGTCCTTCGATCCGCCGTATCGCCAATGCACGACTGGTTCAGATCAACCACAAGATCGCTGACCTGATGCGCATGCGAGATGTACTGACTCATCTGGTGGATCAGTGCGAACATACGAAGCGAACTCTCCCGTGTCCGATCATTGCAACCCTATCTGACGACGCCAACAACCCCAACGTCTAGCGTTTCTTGCGAGGCTTTACGCGTGCATCGGGCCGACGCGTACGGCGAAGTTTTCGGTGACGAAATGCTAGCCAGCTGATGCCTGCAATGATCAAGATGACCATTGCCGCCATCAGTGGTGCAGCCTTGGCCAGCAGCTCAGGTGGTGCATCCAGTATGGCTTTGTACTCGTGCGGCATGATCGTCCGATAAGACTAGATTCGAATGGCAGCACGGGCAAGGTCGGAGCCGACCCCGCGCGCAAGTTTCCAGCCTGAAGTGGCCGCAATCGCGGCGACGCTTAAGGCAAATATGCAAGGGCCACTGGCATCAAGCGTACGTGCTGTGAACGCCGCCCACACCATCGCAACCGCCACGACAATGAAGCCTGCGAACTCGACGAAGCGGCGAGCTGGTGCGACCGTTGCCGCGACCGTGACACCAACGATTACGACACAGAGGCCGAGTACAGACACCATCGACTGCGTATCCAGACCGTTGCCGTCCCACAGGCTCACATGCGTACCGGCGACCATTGCGACCAGCAAGATCGCAACGAGCAACGATGCGCCCCCGATGACCCAGCATTGGATCGCGCCGCGAAACAGGTCAACCGCCTCGCGGGTCTCCGCTTGCGTTCGCGCTGTGTAGATGGCGAGCATCGCAGCGCTCGCCAGCAAGATGCAATCACGAGCGGCCATACCAAAGAGCAGCGCAATGGCTGCGCCACTCCACGGCACTACGCTTAACCAGTGTTGGGCGTGCATCGCATTACTTGGCTGGCTGAATGTCCGTCACGACGTAAGCACTGCCATCCTTGATCACTTTGAACTTGATTTTGTCTCCGGTCTTGGCCTTGTCGAGCAGTGCGGCGTCTTTCACCTGGAACACCATGGTCATGCCGGGCATATCGAGATTTTTGATGTCTTCGTGCTTGAGCGTGATTTTCTTTGCTTCCTTGTCGACCTTACGCACTTCGGCGTTGGTCATATCTGCTTCGTCGGCGAACACCGTTGTTGCAAAGCTGGAAGCCGTGACTATGGCAGCGACGGTAAAGAGTGTTTTGAAGAGTTTCATGGTTGGCTTTCTGTTTAAGAATGAAATGATGAGAGGTCAATGCTTGGTGCGATAAGTGCGTGAATCAGGCAGCGACGTTGAGTCAACAAGCGATCAATGTTTGTGCGAATGGCCGTCACTGTTGGCTACCTTGATCGTTCCGACCATGCCCGCCTGGTAGTGGCCTGCGATCAAACAGGCGAAGTCAAAGTCCCCCGCTTTGTTGAAGGTCCAGACAATCTCGCCCGTCTTGCCCGGTGCGACGTGCGCCATGTAGGGCTCATCGTGTTCCATGTTCGGGAACTTCATCATGAGCGCGGCATGCTCGTCGAGTTCCTTCTTGGTGCCGATGACCAGCTCGTGCATGACATTGCCTGTGTTTTTCATGACCAACTTGACTGTATCGCCCTGTTTGACTTCGATCTTGTCCGGCGTAAAGCGCATGGTGTCGGCCATCGTGAGGGTGACTGTGCGTTTAACCGTTTTCGCGTCACCCGCAATGCCCCATTCCTTTTGTTCTTTTTTGACCGGGCCGGCTTTTTTGGCGTGGGCTTCGTCGCCGTGCGCGTGAGCTTGTGTAACAGCCGCGAGCGAAAACAACGCGACGCAGAGGGTTTGTATTGCTTTATTCATGACAATTTCTTTCG
>CAYMSY010000454.1:0-2955 GCA_964393195.1 uncultured Alcaligenaceae bacterium
CGTCCTTACTGTCAGGGCACTGCAGATCGAGCAGTGGATGAGCAAGGCAGGATGATGGAGGTGTTCCGGTGACGCCAACTGACGGAGACGGAAAAAAGACGGACGCCGCAGAGGCGCCGTCCGCAGCGCGCGGTGAAAAGGCATTTGCGGTCTTCGACTACGCGATCACGGTGGTCAAAGTATCGGTTGTCGTGCTTGGCATCATGCTCGTCATCATCGCGCTGTCTGGTGTGGACATGGCCCGGATGGATGAGCACGAGGTATTTCGCTACCGGATGTATGCGGCGCCTGTGCTTATCGTTGGCGTTTTGCTGATTCACTATCTGCTTGGTCGTCGTCGCGCGAACCGGGCAGCGGATGCCGTGGCGCGCAGTGATGCAGCCAGCGTCCGCAACGAGTTCGCACTCAGCATTGATCCGGACGCGGATCGACATGCGATTGAGGCTGCTGCTTCGAGGGCTGCAGACGCGGCCCGACCCAAACGGGGCTACGCGGTTGAGTTCATGGCGCTTGCCTTCGTCGCCGCAGGCGGTGCCGCGTTCTGGCACGACCACATCTCCAACGAAATTCCCAATCCCGTGGCTGTGCCGGCGAAGTTCGTCAGCGCCAAGTGTGTTGACCGAAGCAGCAGCCGCATAGGTGGCAGTGTGGCTCCGCACATGTCGATCGGTTACGAATTTGTGAGCCAGTCGACCAGCGTTCGTTCGTCCGGAATGACCTGTCTTCTGGACAACTGCGAACCGGAAAAGAAGCCACGGCAGTACATGGACACAGAGTACAAAAGAGTCTTCTACGCGTCCTTGTCGGCGTGCAACGCGGCGTTGCCCGCCGTACTCGCAGCAAAAGCACCTGTCACTGTGTGGACTGGCGACAAGGATCCCAATGCGTCGGTGCGCGCGCGGTTCACGCCCGAGCGCGACACGCCGCCGTATTTCCTGCTCTGGTTTCCGGCAGCCGTTGCGGGGGTTGTGTTGCTGATTTCGGGATTCGCACGCACGCGGCGTGCAAAAGAGAGTTGAACAATGACGACCTCTGCAAGGGCGCTATTCATCAAATTGCGAACTGCCACAAGATGAACTGAAACTGACTCAAAACATGCTCAGACGATGAAAAAGAAACGCGTCAAACAGGAAGTCAAACAACCGTCGTGGCTCGTCGTCGTTCCGATGGTTCTTGTTTTCCTGGCGAGCGTCATTTGGGGGATGTTGAACCTGACCGCGCTGTTGCCGGTGATGCTGACGGCAACCGAAGTAGACAACTATCGGCCCGCACGATTTGTGGTTGAAGAGGTGGTGTACCAGAAGTACCGCAAGGGCGGCCATCGCTACTATGCCAAAGGCCGGATTGACGGCCAGTCCGAAGAGTTTGAGTTGTCGGACGTAGCGCCGATTCTGGAAACCCGCGAGGCACTGGAAAAACACTTCGGCCAGCAGCCGGTGTCCTTCGACGTGATGTACAACCCCAACCGCATGCGGGCGAAGCGTAACGATGGGTCGACGCGTGTTCTTCCGGCCCACGAGAGGTTCGCCGAGACCTACCGCAACACGGCATGGTTCGCGGTTTTCAACATACTCGGCTCGATTGTGGTCGCCGTCAGCATGTTGATGATTTATCGATGGATGAGTGAAGGGCGCAGGCAAAGGTGAACAACAGCCGGGACCGCAGCGCTCCGCGCACGCGCGGCGGACGCTTCATGAAACCTTCGCAGTGGTACGGTGCCGCACTTGTGATGCCGGTGATCGGCATTTTTATGGCGGTGATGGAGGCGAACCGTGTAGCAGACGCCCGTCTGCGCAATCCGGTGCCAGCGATGGGAGCGTTCGTGAGCGCGAAGTGCGACACCTACACGAGACGCGGCCGCGTGCAGTGGGAGCGCATGGATGTGACTTACGAATTCACCGCCGCCGCTTACGTGAGGCCGGCGGAGGCAGATCGCCCGGCGCAGACCTCGCCGAAACTCAGCACGCGAGGCGCGGTTTACTACCTGACTCGCGCCGAATGCGAAGCAGCGTTACCGGCGGTTTACGCAGCAAAAGCACCGCAACAGCTTTGGTTCGAGCGGGATGCTCCGCACGAAACGAAGACCACGCTGGATGAGCCGAATAGCTGGCGGTCGCTGTTGATCGGACTATTTGGCATTCCTTTCTTCATCATCGGCTGGCTGCTGCGCCGACGCCAGCGTAACGAGGTGCAGTCAGCGCGAGGATTCACACAATGAGCTGGATTGGGCTCACGGTGTTCGTGATTCTTCCGGCAATCGGCGCAGTGTTTGCGCTCAGAAGCATGTGGCTGATGCAGAACGGTGTGCGCGTTTCCGGCACCATCATTGACTACAAAGTCGTGACTGAATCGAGGCAGAACGGTCCCGGCTACAGTACGCACCACTTTCCGATCGTGCGGTATCAGGATGGGCGCGGCAGAACCTACACGGAAACCATGTCAGCGTCAGACAGGCCGGTGCCGCAGGACAAACGAAAACCCGTCCGCATGATCTATCCGAAGGGCAAACCCGAGGCGGCACGGATTGAGAATTTCACGTCGTTGTGGCTCCTGCCGCTAATTTTTTGCTGCCCCGCGCTGATATACGGCTCGCTCATCGGTTGGGCGGTGTTGCAGTGGCGGTTGTTTAACTAGCGATTTAGCACAAAAATATGGATGTAGCTTTTGTCTGTAATGACGTCCATGCAGGGCTTGAAGCTGAATTTATCTAAAAGTCGAATTTCATACTTTTAGAGCTTCAAGCCGCATTCAGGCTGGCTTACGCTGAAAAGCTGATGCCGCAATGGGGCGCGTGATCGCCGTGTACGTCGGGTCCTACTTCGACCTGGATCGTGGCGTGATCGATTGCGAATTTCTCGTGCAGTTCTTCGCAGATGCGGGCGAGCCAGGCGTCGCCCGGGTGTCCGTCCGGGCACACGACGTGGGCGGTGAGCGCGACGGCTTCGGTCGACAGCG
>CAYMSY010000455.1:0-2948 GCA_964393195.1 uncultured Alcaligenaceae bacterium
CCGGGATGTCGTGTGTCGCGGCAGCGCCGCCTCTACAGGTCTGGAAACGAACGATAGAAACTAATCAGGGCGTTTTTAGCCCTGATTACTTATAAACTTGCTTGCGGGCGCTTCTGGAAATTCGTTTTTCGGGATGAAGTGCAAGGCGCGTGGCGCGCAGCAACCGGAATGTACTTACAGGTACATGAGGATTGCGAGCACCGCGCAACGACGCAATTCGCCCGAAAAACGGATTTACAGGAGTGCACGACATGTATTCACCGACGACCCGCGTCCTCACCGTGCTCGAACTGCTGCAGACGCATGGCCGCATGAGCGGCGTCGAGCTGGCAAAACGGCTGGAAGTCGACGGTCGTACGCTGCGGCGCTACATCACGCGGCTCGATGAGCTGGGCATTCCGGTGACTTCGGAACGCGGGCGGCATGGGTATTACTCGCTGGTCGCGGGCTACAAGCTGCCGCCGATGATGTTTACCGACGATGAGGCGCTGGCTGTTTCGGTGGGACTGCTGGCGTCGCGTCAGCTTGGTCTCGCCGAGGCGGCACCCGCCGTCGAGAGCGCGCAGGCGAAGCTTGAGCGCGTGCTGCCTGCGACGCTCAAGACGCGGCTGCGGGCATTGAGCGAAACCGTCACGCTTGACTTGCGCGCGTCACCGTCCGCCAGCGACAACGACACGCTGTTCACCCTGAGCACCGCCGCGCATCAGCGCCAACGTGTGCATCTGCGCTACCGCTCACCCGCAGGCAACGAGCATCGCGACAGCGAGCGCGACTTCGATCCTTACGGTCTGGCCTGGCGCGCACGGCGCTGGTATGTCGTCGGCTGGTGCCACCTGCGCAAGGACTTGCGCTCGTTCCGGCTGGATCGCATTGTGCAGGTGGATGCCCTGAGCGGCCCCGGGGCGCATTTCGAAGCGCCGCAATCGTTCGACGCGATGGCCTATCTTGCGCACGGCGTGGCGACGCTGCCACGCGCGATCAGCGTCGTGGTGCTGCTGAAGACCGATCTGAAAACGGCGCGCGAAGAATTGTTCGAGGCGATCGGCGTGTTTCAGCCGTGCGCCGAAGGTGTCATGCTGCACAGTCAGGCCGATGACTTGAACTGGTACGCACGGCAACTGGCACGGCTGCCGTTTGCGTTTGCAGTGCAGGAACCGGACGCGCTGCGCGGCGCGCTGACTGCGTGCGCGAACAATTTGCTGGCGATGGCGCAGAAATAGCGATCGAAAGAAGACGTCGTTCCCGCGAGGGCGCGAATCCGGACCGAAAGGTCGACGCGTAGTTCGAGACGCGTGGGCAACGGGTCGCCCACTCCGCCGCGAAGACCCTGGCAGCAGAAAATCTGCATATCAGCTTTTTACCGAAACCCTTATTCAATAAGGGCTCATGGTGAATAAATGCGGCTTATCGACTTTCGATGAAATTTCAACTTAAGCCCTTATTGAATGCGGCTTTTAGCAAAAAGCTGAAACCTGAAATCAGCCGTCAGCTGCTTCCGGATTCAGCGCCTCACGGGTCCCGCCGCAAGTGCGCAATCAGGAGCTTCGCTGCCGCCGACAGACTGTCGCCGCCGCGATAGCAGATCGCAAAGCGCCGCTCGGCCCACGGGTCTTCCAGCGGGATGCAGCGCAGGCCGTACACGTCGAGATACGGCTCGGCCACTTCACGCGGCACCACTGAGACCGCCAGATTGGCGCGCACCACGCGCAGCGCCGACTCGAAATTGGTGACCACCACGCGATGCAGCACGCGGCGACCGACGGCGGCGGCGGCCCGTCCGAGCGTCACGTGCACGGCGCTGGTGACCGGCATGCTGACCTGCTCGTAATCGAGCGTTTCGGCAAAACTCAAGGACGCGCGCTGCGCCAGTGGATGTGACGGATGCACCGCGACCGCGAGCTGATCGCCGCGGTAGCCGCAGGTCTCAAGGCCGGTGACATCAGCGCGATCCCAGCAAATGCCGAGCGAAGCACTGCCCTCACGAATGCCGCGCACGACATCGGAACTGGTGCGCTCGTCCATGCTGACCTGGATGTCACCATGCCCCGGCGCCGACAGAAACGCGGCGATGTCATCCGGCAGCGATTCCGCCAGCACCGAGGCCGACGCCAGCACGCGCACTTCGCCGCGTACGCCCGCCGCATAACCGCCCATCGCACGCTCGATGCGCGCGGCCGTCGCCAGCATTTCGCGCGCGTGCTCGAGCAGCGTCTGTCCGGCGGCCGTCGGCTCCACGCCGTGGCGACGGCGCTGCAACAGGCGCACGCCGACGGTGTCTTCGAGTTGCGCGAGCCGTTTGCTGACGGCTGATCCCACAAGGCTTGCCTGCTCGGCAGCACGCGCGATGTTGCGCGTCTCGCAGACCGCGACAAACAGGCGCAGGGAGGTCAGGTCAAGCTCACGCATGGCGAATGTGTGCGGACGATGGTCGGTACGCGCTGGCCATTACAGCCGCATGCCAATAGTTTCCATAATGGAATATCTAGCGTTCTTTTTTATCGTTTTACATTGAAATTGGCAAATCTAAAATTGCGCACCTGCTTTCAGCAATCAACCCAGACTTCTGCCCATGTGCGCCAGTGCCTGCCCTCCCCGTCCGTCCATCACTGTCCGCGAAGTTGGCCTGCGTGACGGCCTGCAAAGCATCCGGACCATCGTGCCGACCGCACACAAGCTCGAGTGGATCAGCTCGGCCTACGACGCCGGGCAACGCGAGATCGAGGTTGGCTCATTCGTGCCGGCGCACCTGCTGCCACAGCTCGCCGATACCGCCGAGCTGGTCGCCTACGCGAAGACGTTGCCGGATCTCGTGACGTCGGTGCTGGTGCCCAACCTCAAGGGCGCCGAACGGGCCATCGAAGCCGGTGCCGACGTGATGCTGATCCCGTTGTCGGCGAGCGCGGCACACAGCGCAGCCAATGTGCGCAAGACGCCCGACGAAATGCTCA
>CAYMSY010000456.1:0-636 GCA_964393195.1 uncultured Alcaligenaceae bacterium
CAGTGGACTTTGGGAGCGACTTTTACGATGGAATGCGCGCTTTCTTAGCTTTCGCATCGGCGCCGTTTCGGCCCTTATGCGGGCGCCATCGATTGAGGACCAGTCGCGTCTGTTTGACCAGCATTTTCGCTCATCGGCGGCCTGGTCAAAGGTAGAGGCAATCGGACGAGATCTCGTCTGGCGCCTGGCAATGCGCGAACCCGCCGCCGCCTTTCTTCCTGACGCACGTGAGGTGAGTGCTCGCATTGACGCCGATTTTCGCAACGCCTCCCAAAGTTTTCTGTTTCGGGAAAGTGATATCGCTACGCTCGCCCTTAATGGACGCCACAGTGCGCACGGCCCATTACCCCTTCACCTGCGAAAAGACACTTACGAAAAAGTCCGCGGCCGACTTGAGCGAATTCGGCTCGTAACCGGCGGACTTGCAGACCTGCCTAACCTAAACCTCGGCCGCTTTGATGGCTTCTCCCTATCTGACTTTGGATCTTACTGTGATCTGTCCGTCTACAGGGACAGCTGGGAGGGAATAGTACAGGTGGCCCTACCCGGTGCGCGCTTTTGCGAACGCCTTTTCCTGAACATTATGCCGCCGCAGTCTGACCGGGTGATTATCGATGAAACTCTCTCGGGCGAACT
>CAYMSY010000456.1:646-2939 GCA_964393195.1 uncultured Alcaligenaceae bacterium
CTGTCTTTGCGTGATCGCTCTATCATCTACCGCGTTCGGGCCGGGGTTTTGAGGGCGTGCTAGATGTAAATGCCCTAAATCAATTGGCACGAGACTATGTCGCGGGCTTTAATGTATCGGGCGTCGCCCCTCTGATTTCCAATCTAAATACCTCGGTTACCCTCTTCGATTGGGGGCAGCATCACATACCTATGACGATAAATGACGGTGTTGCGGGCAGAACCTTTGTCTGTTCACCACGCGTCGCCTATGTCGACTATACGCTTGAAGAGCTTGACCATTTTCCCGACCGACGCTTGGCGCCACTGTTGCGTGGCGTCGTGCGGGGGGTGGGCGCGGCCCTTTCACTGAGTTCGGCAGACCGGATCGTCCATGTCAACAATTGGATGTTATCGACAACCCTGCCGATCGGGCTTGATCCGGCCCTTGCGCAAGATCAGACCCGTCGCCTCGTTGAGGCATTTCCGAACCATTTTCTGGCCATCAGGTCTTTGAACGGACGTCACGAAGGCCCGTTCTTGCGGGCACTTGAGGCGGCAGGGTGGCAGTTGCTGCCCAGCCGCCAGGTCTTCTTAATAGACGATCTTCAAGAGGCGTTTTCGCAGCGCAGAGACTTAAGGCGCGACGAAGCTTTGTGGCAGAAGGGGGACTTTCTCCATGAAGACCTAGCCGAGATGACGCAAGAGGACGCAAGACGGCTCGCTCATCTTTATCAATTGCTCTATCTGGAAAAATACTCCGCCCTAAACCCCGCCTTTTCAGAAGCGTTTTTCCGGCTCACCCACAAGATTGGGCTGATTCATTACCGGGTGCTGCGCGATAAGGCCGCCATTATCCAGGGGTTTTGTGGCGTCTATACCTTCGGACGTTACGCGACAGCTCCGATCTTAGGCTATAATACGTCCTTGCCGCAGAGCCTTGGTCTCTACAGACTAAGTTTTCACAGTGCGACACGCTATGCTTTAGAACGCGGACTGCAGTTCAACCTCTCTTCCGGCGCTACCCAGTTTAAGCGAAACCGGGGAGCGAGCGCGGAAATGGAATATACGGCCTACTATTACCGCCATCTCGCAGGGGCACGTCGAGCGCCGTTTTGGCTTCTGAAAACTGTTGCACAGAGGCTAGGAGAGCCGCTTCTTCGCAAGTACGACCTTTGAACACGCTCCCTAATGGCTTACGTGGTCTCTTTGGAAGATGCGCTTTATGGGCTTAAGGGGCGCCGATCTTTGCGTTCCCTATGCCACCCAACGCGGTCTAAGCGATTTTAAGCCACTGATTTTCAGACACTTTGCAGCAATTGGGCGGCGCAACTCACCCTTACTTATGCGGGCTCATCCGACGGCGGGTGACGGTTCGCGCTTCAGCCTTCGCAGGCAAAAGGTTGAACGCGTATGCCGGATGCCTGGAAACTTCAGGAGCTTTTTGCGCAAAAACTGCTCATATCCTTCCGTCCCATCGACGGCGGCAATCAGCACATAATCATATTCACCCGTCGTCAGATAAGCGTCCGTCACTTCGGGCAGGTTCAGTACATAACGCGAAAAGGCTTCAATACGTTCGTCATCGTGCGCCTCGATATTGATTTCGACAATTACCGTATCGGGCTTGCCGACCTGCTCCGGATCGAGCAGGGCGACATAGCCCGTAATGACCCCATTTTCTTCCATCCGTTTGATCCGAGACCAGCAAGGCGTCGGCGACAGCCCTACCTGATCGGCGATTTCCTGTGTCGTCAGCCGACAATTGCTGCGCAGCAATCTCAGGATTTTGCGGTCGGTTTCATCGAGGCCACGGCCTTCTGAACTGCGTGACATGGGCGTTCCATCTGTAGAAGGCATCCCATTCTGCGGCAAAGCGCCGCAACGGAATGTCATTTTGTCTATGCCCTCAATACCACGAAATTCGAAAATTCATTCTCCTGAATTCGTGTCATCCTGCAAAAAAATTCCGCAATAGACGGAAAGCCTAGCAGGGATGATTAAATGCTTGATCAGGTTTCCTTAAGCGATAAGTACGTCCTCGACGACGGGCGCGCCTTTATGAGCGGGGTACAGGCCCTGGTGCGCCTGCCGCTGATGATCGCGAGGCGCGACAGGCGCGCAGGCCTTAAGACGGCAGGCTTCATCTCCGGCTACCGCGGCTCGCCACTTGGCAATTACGATCAGCAGCTGCAGCAGGCCAAATCCCTGCTCGATCCTTTGAACATCGTCGTACAACCGGCCATCAACGAAGACCTTGGGGCAACGGCCGTGTGGGGGAGCCAGCACGTACCGCTGTTTGAAGGCGCCCGTTA
>CAYMSY010000457.1:0-2939 GCA_964393195.1 uncultured Alcaligenaceae bacterium
CAGCTTTTGCCGGGTCGGGTGCTCTCGCGCCGAGGCACCGTTTTTGGGTTTTCGAGGCTGCGGCACTGTTTCTCGCATGGCTGGGGTTTTCGATAGCGTCATTCTGGCAGCGACAGTCGTGGCTAACAGTTTCCTAAACGGACTAGACTGTCGGTCTAATCATACGTCTGAATAATAGCAATATATTGGATTGAAACGATTTCACGTCGGTTTTGCGTGTCGAGCAAGCTTTGGTCGCGCGGAATTTCGGACAGGGGATGGAGAAATTACGGTCGCTTGGACGGTGCTTGGCCAAATCAGGCGCATGCCGCTCTCAAATGCCTTCGGGCGATCATTCACGTCAATTAACACCACGAGGTTTGGGTAATGAAAATCGGTACGACTTTGCGCGCATCTACATCGACATTGGCAGCGGCGCTCTTCTTGGCATCAGGTGCTGCATGGGCGGATAGCGGTGCTGACCAGAATGTGACTGTTGTCGATGGCTCGGCGTCTGTCGGAACGATTGTCGTGTCGGGCCTTTCGCGCTCGATCGGCAATTCCGATAATGCGACGGTCTATACCAATTTCTTTACCGAAGGCGGCGCAGGCAGCGGCGGTGGCGGCGGCCTTGGGGGTGTGTTCTTCGTTGATCAGGGCGCGACGCTCACGCTGAACAACGTCCAGTTCAAGAGCAATACGGCCAAGGGCGGCGAAGGCGGCGGCGTGGCGCTGGCTGCGCTCAACGATATCGTCCTCAGCCTCCCGAGCATTTCAGTCGATGCAGCGCCGGTGTCTGTCGTTTCGATGACGCCGACGATTTCTGTTGGTGAGGGTGGTGTCTTCATCACCGGCGCGAAGCTCGCGGCCTCCAACCCCATGCTGGCGCAAGATCAGGCCGTGACCTTTACCGGTGGCCTTTCAGGCACCATCGGAAGCATCGACGGTTCGAGTGTAGCTTTCGCGCAGCCCATCGCGGTGAGCCCGGACTTGATCCGCAATCTGTCGATCAACAATGATCAGTATCTGCGCTACAATCCCGATCTTTATGCGCCGGGTGAGGGCGGCTACCAGCTTCTTCCGCCGGGTGCCGGGTCGACCACAATTCAGGTTTCCGGTTCCTTTACGGGCTCGGATTTGCGCCCGGGCATGGCCGTTTACGGCGCAGGCATTGCTGATGGCACGACGATTTCGTCGGTCACGATGAATGGCACTACGGTGGTAAGCGTCACGCTCAGCAAGGCGGCGACGGGCACTGTAACGGGCTTCAATGCGGTTGGCGTGAACGGCTTCGACGCGAGCCGCTATGCCATCACCAGCAACACGACCATCCGCCCGGTGGGCAGCCTCGACGGTCTGATGGTCGGCATGGCAGTGACCGGCAACGGCATTCCTTCGGGAACGACGATCACGGCGATCGGCGGCGATGGCACCATTACCTTCTCCAAGAACATCAGCGAGATGTCGGGTGGCTTCTCGGCAGCGCTGACGGGTGCGGCGGTCAACTCCAACGTGGTGATGCTCGGCGCGGCTCGCAGCGATCTTGCCGTCGGCATGACGGTAACCGGCAGCGGCATTCCGGCTGGCACGACGATCACGGCGATCAACGGCACCAAGATCACTCTCAGCAATGCGCTCACTGCGGCGGCTGCATCTGCCATCTCGAGCAACACCTTTGCCGCGGCCTTCAGCCAGGTCATCTCCGCCTCCGGTTCGACGCTGACACTCGCCTCTGTTGACGGCCTTGCAGTCGGCTCGATCCTGACAGGCAACAATGTTCCGGAGAATGCGCGGATCACGGCGATCAACTCGGTCACGCGCGTCGTGACCTATCAAATCGATCCTGCGGCGGCAGCGCTTCAGGCGGGCGGTTCGATGAACGGCATTGCTGCGACCGGCACGGTTGGCCGCAACGGCAACAACGGCAAGAACGGCAGAATGTACAATGCTGTCCTGCACGACGGCGAAGGTTCGCCGGGCACCAATGGCTATGCTGCGGGCAATGGCAGCGGAAACATTGGCGGCACGGGTGGTGCCGGCGGCAACGGCTCTTCGGGTCTTCCCTATAATGCCGACGCCATTCTGGGCGTGACGGGCTCCATCTTCGGCGCCGTTTCGGATACCGCGGCGACCGTCGCGGACTGGGGCGACCTTGGTTTTGCACGTGCAGTCGTCGATACGGCGAAGGTCGTGCAGGCATGGGTCGATGTGGGCATTGCCGTTGCGGGGCTCTTGACTATATTGATGGCGGTGCAGGCGGCGATGGTGGCGCAGGCGGCGCTGGCGGCTTTGGTGCCGGCGGCGGCAGCGGCGGCGCGGGCGGTAACGCTGGTTCGACCGGCGCGGCCCAGGATGGCGCCCCCGGTGATGGTGGCTCAGCAGGCTTCGGCGGCGGCGTCGGCTCTGCCGGTGATGGCACTGGCGGCGGCGGCGGATCTGGCCTTGGCGGTGCGATCTTTGTCCGCAACGGCGGCACGCTGACGATCACGGGCAGCGGGCTGTTTGAAAACAACTCGGTTCTGGCCGGTTCGTCAAACAATGGTGGCGAAGCAGGCGAAGCTGTCGGAACCGATCTGTTCATGATGCGTGGCAGCAACGTCACGCTCTCGCCGGGTGTCGGCAATACGATCCGCTTCGAAGGGTCGATTGCAGACGACAGCGCAGCCAGCATCGGTGGTGCGGCATGGGCATCGGGCAATGGTGCCAGCATTCAGATCACCGGCGGCGGCCTTGTGCAGTTCGCGGGTGAAAACAGCTACACCGGTGCAACCTATATCGGCGGGGCAACGCTGGAAGCCGACCTTGGCGTTGGCGCTGGCGTTCATTTTGACAGCCGCCTCGTCTTCAACGGCACGAGCACGATTGGCCGGAGCCTCTCGAACACGACGGCAGGCGTCCTGTTGACGTCGGGCGAAGTTGTTCGTCGCGTTGGCATGCGACCTGATCAGGTGACGTGGGCC
>CAYMSY010000458.1:0-2262 GCA_964393195.1 uncultured Alcaligenaceae bacterium
GTGAGGGCGTTGCGGGGGAAACTGGAGCGGTGGGGTTAGACACACTCTGCGTTTCTCGAGATTCGGAATTTCGGGTCTCAGTTGGGGTAGGGCGAGCGGCACCACATGACTCGCAGAACTTCGCGTCTTGCCCGCTGAACTTCGTTCCGCACCTGATGCAGAAGTTCATGGTCGCCTTCCGGACCAATCGGAACTCTTTTCGCATGGCCTGTCGGCCATGACTCTTAAGTCGTTCACTCGATTCTCCATGTGACAGTCCCGTCACTAGATTGCACAGTCACATATGGCGGGTTCTGGGCAACCCGGGGCCACCTTAGATCGGCATTCCCAGCAACCCGCCCGTAGATCAATTGTGCCTCTTCCGACAGCACCGTGGTGCGGGTGCAAAGGCCCGCTTTAGCGACCACTAGGCCGAACGGGGCAGGGATGCCAATCGTTGGGCCATTCTCTCTGCTCTGGTTCCCGTGTCAGGTGCCGATACCGTTCCTCACTGCCCAGTTGAATGGGCGTATGCGTGGGTGGGTTCCCACCGAGAAACGGGATACGGGTCCGTGTTCCAAGTGAGAATGATGTGTGCATCGGAGTCGCCTCGGCAGGGCCTCCTTTGTCGTTGATATCCATCGTGTCGCGCCGACGCGACGCTTACGCTGGGACAAACCCGCCGGGCTGGTGAGGCGGGATGTTGGGTACAGCTGCGGATCGTCGTTGCGTCGGGGCAGCCGCGGAGGGTTCGGATCTGGGGAGGCTGGCAGTGACCGACAGCCGGATGCGTTCAGCGACCGTGCCGATCTCGAGGGTCGGGGAGGATTCGTACAGCGGTTAGCGCTAACGATGATCTTTGCTAGGGCCACCTAAGTGGCCAGTATTACATTCGGTAATGACAGGAATCGTATGTAATACTGTCCCGTGTGGGCGACGGAAACGCATTGGTGCATGCGCCGAGTTCTGACCCGGCTGCTGTCGCTGCCGCTCATCCGCTGACACCGGATGAGGTCGAATACGCGGAGAAGGCCCGCTCGGCGAATACGTTGCGCGGCTACCAGTCGGACTGGAACGAATTCACCACCTGGTGCATGACCCATAGCTTCGAGTCGATGCCCGCCGAACCGGCGGCGGTGTCTCAGTACCTCACCGAGCTGGCCCGCCACGGCGCCGAAGTCGGCACAATGAGTAGGCGTCTGTCAGCGATTCGTTTTGCCCACACTCTGCGCAACTTGCCCTCGCCCACCGACCACGCCCGTGTCGCGGTGGTGTGGGAGGGCATCCGCCGCACGCACAACGCACCACCGGACCAATCTGCGGCTCTCATGCCCCCGGAACTGTTCGATGTCATTGACGCCTGCCCCGTGGAGAAGTCGTGGAAAGCGAAGAATCGACCGCCGGAACCGGATTTGGCCGGTCTTCGCGATCGCGCCCTTTTGCTCGTCGGTTTCGTGGGGGCACTGCGTCGCAGCGAACTTGCAGCGTTGAGCGTTGATCACATCGGGGAACACCCCAACGGGCTGGTGATTTCCCTGCCACGGTCGAAAACGAATCAGACCGGCGAGCACAGCGAACTCATCGTTCTCCCGCGCGGGAACTCCGACCCAACCCGCTCCCCCGTCCCCGCCCTGCACATCTGGCTGGACGCCGCGGGCATCGAATCCGGGCTCGTATTCCGTGCCGTGTCCAAAGGCAACCGGGTCCTCGACCGCGGCCTGCACCCCGGATCGATCAACACCCTCATCCAACGAGCCGTCACCACATCAAACCTCGACAACCCCGCCAGCTACAGCGCCCACAGCCTTCGTGCCGGATTCGTCACCTACGCCCACCTCCGCGGAGCCTCCGACCGCGCCATCGCCCACCAAACCCGCCACCGATCCCTGTCCACCATCGGCGGCTACGTACGCATCCACGAAGCCTGGACCGACAACGCCGCCACCCAACTCGGACTATGACACGACCGACGCGGCCCGCAAGATCATCTTTAGCGCTAACCGCTGGACAGATCCTGCGCGCCAACGGGTTGCGCGGAACTGGCACAACAGAGATGGAAGACTGCGCCCATCCGAAGAAGATCGCGAAGCGTGCGCTCTGACCCCTATGAGACAAACCCATGAATGCAGCGGTGAGAAACGTTTCTGCGCGGAATGTGGAATTGCGCGCGAGAGCCCTGATGCCAGATCTGTTGAACGCAGCTGTTGCAAGCTACTCGTGAGAAGAGCGCAAGCCCTGGACGAAATCCTCCACGCGCTGCAAATCTTTAGCTTCAAGAGACTG
>CAYMSY010000458.1:2272-2938 GCA_964393195.1 uncultured Alcaligenaceae bacterium
TAAAAGTCTGGTCAGTCGGGGGGAGTCGTCGGTGACGTCGTCTACTAATCCTTCTTCCGTGATGTAGCGCAGAGCTGAAAGAAAGAACGCTCCGTTACCGGCTGCTTCATCGAGCCCATCGACATATTCACTCTTCACTTCGGGCGAAAGGCCCGCAGGGGGCTGGTCAGTTTCTCCGCGAAGATATCGCTGAATTCCTGTCCCTGGTATCGGCGTCGCCCCGCGCTCCGTCTGGTCACGCATCCATCGAAGCCGCTCGAGAACAAAGTCAAAAGCCGCCGCAAGCTTGGTAAGCACCCCCTCGTTCGCCCTACGCCTGCCGGACTCAATGTTCGCCAGCACCGAGTACGAAACACCAGACTTGTTCGCAAGTTCACGCCGATTCATGTCGGCGTTCTTGCGCGCCGCCAGAAGAACATTCCCAAAACCGCTGTAAGGCCGCTCGGAGTCACGTTTGTCCCGTGGCTGACCATCACCTAGAGGCATGGCCGCAACATACCCCATATGGGGTAACTGTGAAAGGTATTGCCCAAAAGGGGTTGTGCGCCGGCACCAATGGTGCATATTCTTCGTGCTACCCCAATTGGGCCAAAGCATCGTCTGGTTACCCCAAGCTAAGGATCAGTTATGGACAGCATCCGACGAGCGTGCATCGTCGACCTCGAC
>CAYMSY010000459.1:0-2938 GCA_964393195.1 uncultured Alcaligenaceae bacterium
GATACGGCGGAGCGCACTGCCATTCGATCTGAGGGCGAGCGAATGCTTGCTAACTTGAACGGTTTGTAAGAACGAGGGCGTGCGCATAAAACCGCAACATGAACGGGTTATGCTCATTGCGCACGGCCTGCACGCCGTCGCGTCAGAGCCCCGTAAGAACCCGAACCCATATTGCTTCGTATACCGATAAACTTGTGCGTTTAAAGCGCCGCAAAAGTCATTACAACAAGACGGGCGCTGATCCGCGTTTCGCGCCCGGCGATTTTCAGTCCGGCTATCCGAAGGGACGACGCCAGCACTTGCGGGCGCGTGCACCTCGTTGAAAAGGCTTCACCATGCTCTACACAGAATTATTCAAAGATCTCGAGACCGTACGCTGGAACATGGCCACTGACGTCCCGTGGGACTCGTTTGACGCGAGCAAATTGACCGACGAGCAGGCCAATACGATTCGCCTCAACGCGATCACTGAATGGTCAGCGCTGCCCGCCACCGAAATGTTCCTGCGCGACAACCGCGACGACAGCGATTTTTCGGCCTTCATGTCGATCTGGTTTTACGAAGAACAGAAGCATTCGCTGGTGCTCATGGAGTACCTGAAGCGCTTCCGGCCCGATCTGGTGCCGACCGAGGCCGAACTGCACAACGTGCGCTTCGAGTTCGATCCGGCGCCGGCGCTGGAAACGCTGATGATGCATTTTTGCGGCGAAATCCGCCTCAATCACTGGTATCGCCGCGCCGCCGAATGGCACAGCGAGCCGTTGATCAAGCACATTTACGGGCTCATCGCGAAGGACGAGGCACGCCATGCCGGTGCCTATCTCAAGTACCTGAAGCAGGCGATCGCCAAGGCGGCGGTCGACAAGGTGAACGAGGTGAAGGCGGGGTTCGCCAAGATCGGTTTCTTGATGGCAGCCAGCGGTCGTGCCGGCAAGCCGATGCATCCGACCAACCTGCACGTCAACCAGTCGATGTTTCCGAATGACACCGTACAGAGCAAGTTGCCGGACCCGGAATGGCTGGAGCGCTGGCTTGATCAGCAGATCAATTTCGACAAGGAATGGGAAGGCAAGGTCGTGAAAATGATCCTGCACAATCTGTCGAGCCTGTTTGGCAAGAGCCTGGAATCACTCGGCGACCTGAACAAATACCGCAAGACATTGCTGGCTGGGGCATAACAGCTTTTCTCTGACATGACGTTTGAAAAGGGCTTAAAGCGCGATATTGGCTAAAGTCGACAATCGTACTTTTTGGCTGCCAAGCCCCATGAAATAGGGAACACACGAAAAAGCTGTTTCATCTGTAACCGCCTATCTCGGCAACCGTTGATCGGTCACCGGCAGCGCAACGCTATCGAATCACGCATAATCTCTCCCGAAGTCGGCCAGGCAGTCGCCGGTTGAGCAATCAACGGGAGGAAGGTCCGGGCTCCAGAGAGCAGGGTAACGGCTAACGGCCGTCCGTCGTGAGGCGAGGACCAGGGCCACAGAGACGAGCGTATTCAGTTACGGTGAAACGCGGCAACCTCTACCCGGAGCAATATCAAATAGGCATGCGCCGTGAGCAAGCGATTGCTCACCCAAGGCGGCTCGTCGGAGCATGCGGGTAGGTAGCTTGAGGCGCGTGGCAACACGCGTCCTAGAGGAATGACTGCTGCGGTGCATCAAAAACACCGACAGAACCCGGCCTACAGGCCGACTTCACCTTCTTTTTTGCAGCCGAATGATCTGATCGCCTGCGGCGCGCTGCCGCAGGTTTGATTCGCAAACTACTTCGGCTTGCCCGCGTATTTCGCGATCAGCGCGAGCAATTGCTCATCCTGATAGGGCTTGCCGACGTACTCGTTTACACCCAGCTCCATCGCGTGGCTGCGGTGTTTTTCCGCTGTGCGCGACGTGATCATGATGATCGGGATGTTGTTCTGACGGTTGTCCGCCTTGAGCGTCTTGGTGAACTCGAAGCCGTCCATGCGTGGCATCTCGATGTCGAGCAGGATCACGTCGGGGTTGTTGTCCGAGAGCACCTGCAACGCATCGAGACCGTCTTTCGCCGTCAGTGCGATATAGCCCTCACGCTCAAGCAGACGCGTGCTGATCTTGCGCACCGTGAGCGAATCGTCGACAACGAGCACCATTGGCGGGCGGATTTCGACTTCTGGCTGCGGCGCGACCGGCAGCGTCGGAGCCACGGGTGGTGGCGCGACGTAGGGTGGCGGTACGACAACAGGCGTCGGCGCAGCAACCGGCGAAGGCGTTGGGGCGACCGGTACGACCACAGGCGCAGGCGCTGGCACCCGCGCTTCGACAGGAGCTACGACCGGTGCTTCGACAACTGCTGGGGGCAGCTCTTCAATAACTGGAGGCACAGCAGCGGCAACAATTTCCACCGGTGCGGCGATCTCCACCACGGGCGCAACCGGCTCCGCAGCGGTCGGTGCAACAACCAATGGCGACGATACGACAACCGGCTCCGGCGGAGCAATTGCCGCAGCGACTGCCGGCGCGGCTGGCTTCGCAACCGGCGCAGGCTGCTCGATCGCGACCGCGCGGCGAAGCATTTCTGCTTCCTGCGTCAGAATCAGGTTAAGCGGATTAAGCAGCAGCGTGATTGTGCCGTCGGCCAGCACGGTCAGACCGGCCAGACCTGGCACGCGAGCCAGCTGTGGCCCGTACGGCTTGGCCACAACTTCCTGGTTGCTGATGATGCGGTCCACTTCGACTGCGGCAATCGCATCACCGGCGCGAACCACGATCACGGGCGCGGTGCGTTGGGTCCCGACGTCATGGGCGACACGGACGAGCGCGCCCATCGAGCGATACGGGATCTGCTTGCCGCCATGCGTAAGCAAACCGGTTCGCATCGCTTCCTGACGTTCGCGGATCGGTACCTGACGCACCTGTTCAATGATTGACGACGGAATGCCGAAGCCAGATTTGCC
>CAYMSY010000460.1:0-2929 GCA_964393195.1 uncultured Alcaligenaceae bacterium
GGCACCGGATTGAGCGGGAAGCCCTTCCCGGTGTTCAAGAATTTCTATGCCGGTGGCCAAGGGTCCGTGCGGGGATTCGACCAGAACACCCTGGGTCCCCGTGACGTCACGGGCTCCTTCGTCGGTGGCGCCAAGAAACTGGTTCTCAATGCCGAGGCCTACCTCCCGGTTCCGGGAAGTGGCAACGACCGCACCCTTCGAATGTATGCATTCACCGATGTTGGCAACGTCTGGGGTGCGACGGAACAACCGACAACGGACTCGCTCAGGGCGTCGGCCGGCATCGGCCTCAGCTGGATCTCTCCGCTGGGACCGCTGCGAATCGCCTACGCCTATCCTTTCCGCACGCAGCCGGGGGATAGAATCCAGAACTTCCAATTCCAGATAGGATCGTCTTTTTAATGAACTCTTTCCGCCATCTCCGTTCGCTGGCCCTGGTTTTGAGCGCCGTGGCCTGCTGCGTGCCCGTTCAGGCCCAGGATTTCAAGGCCGGATTCGTGAATACAGACCGGATTTTCCGGGAGGCCAACAGCGCCAAGGCTGCGCAGGCCAAGCTTGAGCAGGAGTTCTCCCGGCGTGAGAAGGACATCATCGAACTGGGAAATTCGATCAAGGCCATGTCAGAGAAATACGAGCGCGATGCGCCGACTCTTTCAGAAAGTCAACGTGTTTCTCGACAGAAGCAGTTGGTTGAACAGGACCGTGATCTTCAGCGCAAGCGGCGTGAATTCCAGGAGGACCTGAACGCACGCAAGAACGAGGAACTTCAGCAAGTGCTCGAACGGGCCAACCGCGTCGTGAAGCAAGTGGCTGAATCGGAGAAGTACGACGCAATCTTCCAGGAAGCGGTCTACATCAATCCGAAGCACGACATCACGGACAAGGTGATCAAGGCGCTGAACGCCGGCACAGGCAAATAAGGTCCAGTCCGTCCGGTCTCGTGTGGCACTCCGTTTAGATTTCATCACCGAGCGGCTGGGCGGAACCCTTCACGGCGAACCGTCGCAAGTTATCGAAGGACTTGCCCCGCTCGAGTTCGCCAATCCCTCCGAACTGAGTTTTCTCAGTCACCCAAAATTCCGGAACCTGCTGACCGTTTCAAAGGCGGGTTGCGTGATCGTCGGTCCGGACGCCGAGCAGGCGGCGCGGGCGCGCGGCACCTGTATTGTGGTCGACCAGCCCTACCTCTACTACGCCCGACTCACGCAGTTGTGGAAGCGGGAGCACTCAGGCCAGTCGGGCCCGCGTATTCACCCCAGCGCCGTGGTCGATCCCGCCGCGCATGTCGACCCGAGTGCGAGCATCGGCGCGCTGAGCGTTGTCGAGCGCGGCGCACGTATTGGCGCTGGTTCCGTTCTCAAGGCCCATGTCACAGTCGGCGAAGGCTGCGTGGTGGGTGATCGCTGCATTCTTCACCCAGGGGTGGTGATCGGCGCCGACGGGTTTGGTTTTGCTCCCAATGGCGAAACCTGGGAAAAGATTGAGCAACTCGGCGCCGTGCGCATTGGCAACGATGTGGAGATCGGCGCCAATACCTGCATTGACCGCGGCGCCCTGGCCGACACTGTGATCGAAGATGGTGTCAAACTCGACAACCTGATCCAGATTGGCCATAACGTCCGCATTGGCAAGAATACCGCGATGGCGGGTTGTGTGGGTGTGGCGGGCAGTGCCAACATTGGGGCCAACTGCACGATAGGAGGTAGCGCCGGTATTCTCGGCCACCTGACGCTGGCCGACGGGGTGCATGTTTCGTCATTTTCCCTGGTGACTCGCTCGATCCACAAGCCGGGACAGTACACCGGTGTGTTTCCCATCGACGACAACGCCAATTGGGAAAAAAACGCTGCTACGCTCAAGCAGCTTCACAAATTGCGTGAACGTCTCAAAGCGCTGGAAAACTCCAAACCTGCCAACCAAAGGAACCAGGGAACTGCATCATGATGGACATTCACGAGATCCTCAAACGGCTTCCGCATCGTTACCCCTTCCTGCTTGTGGACCGGGTGCTGGAACTGGAAACCGGCAAACGCATCCGCGCGTTGAAGAACGTCACGATCAACGAACCCTTCTTCACCGGCCACTTTCCGTATCGTCCGGTGATGCCCGGTGTGCTGATGCTCGAGGCGATGGCCCAGGCGGCCGCCCTGATGGCCTTCGACTCGCTGGGCGTGCTGCCCGACGACCAGACCGTCTTCTATTTCGCAGGTATCGACGGTGCTCGCTTCAAGCGTCCGGTCGAGCCGGGTGACCAACTGATTCTGGAGGCGGAACTGGACCGCGCCCGGGCCGGCATCTACAAGTTCAAGGCCCGCGCGAAAGTCGGGGATGAAGTCGCCTGCGAGGCCGAACTGATGTGTACCATGCGTCGCATCTCCTGAGGAGATCGCCGTGGCGACCATTCACCCCACCGCGCTGGTGGACCCCAAGGCCCAGATCGACCCATCGGTCACCATCGGCCCGTACTCCGTTGTCGGCCCGGACGTCTGCATCGGCCGGGGCACCCGGGTTGGCGCGCACTGCGTGATCGAGGGTCAGACCCGCATCGGGCAGGACAACCAGATCTTCCAGTTCAACTCGATCGGCGCCATTCCCCAAGACAAAAAATACGCGGGGGAGCGCTCCGAGTTGCACATCGGCGACGGCAACACGATTCGCGAGTTCTGCACCATCAACCTGGGTGTCCAGGGGGCCGGTGGCGTCACGCGCATCGGAAACCACAACTGGATCATGGCCTACTGCCATATCGCGCACGATTGCCAGGTGGACGACCACACCACGCTGGCGAACAACACCACGCTGGGGGGCCATGTGCACCTGGGTGACTGGGTGACGGTCGGCGGGCTGACCCGCATCCACCAGTTCGTGAAGATCGGTGCCCATGCGCTGGTGGGATTTGCCAGCGCGGTGTCGCAGGCCGTGCCGCCCT
>CAYMSY010000461.1:0-2928 GCA_964393195.1 uncultured Alcaligenaceae bacterium
AGCAGATTGTTGGCGCGAAAGGCCGCGAAGCACTGCATCCGATCTCGGCCCCGGATGAGCCACAGGTGATGTACCGCAAGCGCGCCGGCGAGCGCCAGGCCGCCGTAGTAAATCGGCCCCAGTTCCTGCGCATAACCGACGCCCGCCATGATCGCAATGAACGATGCATAGCAAACGGCAACCGCGACCACGTCAAAGCGTCCGAAGAACAGCGCGGACGTCTTGATGCCGATGCGGATGTCGTCGTCGCGGTCCACCATCGCGTATTCAGTGTCAAACGCCAGCACCCAGAAAAAGTTCGCAAGCATCAAGGCCCACACGACGGGCGGCACATCGTTGCGCACAGCGGCAAACGCCATCGGAATACCCATGCTGAACGCGATGCCGAGGATCGCCTGCGGGATTGCGATGAAACGCTTGGTGAACGGATAAATTGCCGCAATGGCGAGTGCCGGCAACGCCCAGAATCGCGCCAGCCAGTTGAGCGGAATCAAGAGCGTCGCAGCCGCCACCGCGCAGACGACGCCGACCCACAGCGCCTCACGGCCCGAGATTTCGCCGGAGGCCAGCGGCCGCATCGCGGTGCGTTTGACTGCACCATCAAAGTCGCGATCTGCCCAGTCGTTCACGGCGCATCCGGCCGAGCGCATGAGAATGGTGCCAAACACAAAGATGAACACGAACCGGATGTCCGGCGCCCCGCGCGCCGCAATCCACAGCCCCCACAGCGTGGGCCACATCAGCAGCATGAAGCCGACCGGTTTGTCGATGCGAATCAGGCGTTTGTAGGCATCGAGTTGGGTGCCGATTTGCACAAGGTTCATAGCAAGGTTCGCTGCAACGCGGCCGCAGGCTTCATCTGCCGCAGGAAGGCTGTGGGCGTCGCGTACTTGAGACGCAGCCGCAGCTCACGCTTCATGCGCATGTTGCCGATGCGGCGTGATTCGCTCATGAACGAATAAAGCATCGGCGACACATTTTGTTTGAGTTGCACGCGATCCATGCGCGGTGGTCGCGGCAGGCTCACGGCATCGGCGACCTGATCAAAGTATTCGCCCATCCTGAGCTCGCTGTCGTCGACTACGTTGACGATGCGTCCCGCTGCGCCGCGAAAGATCGCGAGCCACACGGCACGCGCCAGATCATCGGCGTGAATGTGATTGGTGAACACATCATCGCTGCCCGAGAGCGCAGGTGTGCCTGCCCGCAATCGCTCGACCGGCAGACGTTCCGCCGCATAAATGCCCGGCGCCCGCAGAATGGCGAAACGCTGTCGTCGGGACGCACGTACCCGCACCTCTGCGGCAACACGACGCTTCGCGCGTGCATTCTCGGGCCGTGCCCGGCGAGTCTCGTCGATGCGCTCGCCTGCGCAGTCGCCATAGACGCCGGTCGTGCTCACGTACACGGCCCGCAACGCGCGTGCCCGGCGCCTGATGTGCGCTCCCGGGCGTTGCGTGCCTGTTGCTGCCGGTTTCGCACGCCCGCTCACACGCGGGTAGGCAGACGCCGCAAGCCAGCGGCGCATGCGGACATCGTCGTGCCCCTCACCTGCCGGCGGCGCGAGATGCAGCACGGCATCCGCCGAACGGCCGAGCGCTCCGGCGCGACGCAGGCTGGTCAAAACATCAAGATCGGCGGTGACCGGTAAAATTCCGGCATTGCGCAGTTCAATAGCAGTCGCCTCGCTTCGCGCGAGGCCAAGCCAGCAGGCGCGATCATTCAAGCCGATTCGCGTGGTTAGCCGGCGCGCCACGTCGCCCGCACCTACGATCAGAATTCTCAGCTTTCGTTTCTTCACGCTTTTTTCACGCTTCGCTTCATGCCTCAAGTCACGCTCGAACCCGGTGGTCACGTTTTCAACTGTGACACCGATGAGACTATTTTGTCAGCAGCGCTCGCTGCGGGGCTGCTGATTCCCTACGGCTGCAAGAACGGCGCCTGCGGTTCATGCAAGGGCCGCCTGCTGGCGGGTGAACTGGTGCATGGACCGCATCAGGCAACAACGCTGCCCGAGCAGGAACGATTGCAGGGCAAATGCCTGTTCTGTGTGGCAAAACCGGCAGGCGATGTGACCATCGAAGCGCGTGACGTGCGCAAGCTCGGGGATGTGGTGTTGAAGACGCTTCCCTGCCGCATCGAGCAGCTGGACCGGGTAACGGACGACGTGATGATTGTCCGCCTCAAACTTCCCGCGAACGAGCGTCTGCAATATCAGGCGGGGCAGTACATCGAGTTTCTGCTCAAGGATGGCAAGCGGCGCAGCTTCTCGATGGCCAATGCGCCGCACGACGATGCGCTGATCGAGCTGCATATCCGTCATCTGACCGGCGGCCTGTTTACTGATCGCGTATTCGGCGTCAGCGAGCCCGCACTCAAGGTGCGTGACATTCTGCGTTTTGAGGGTGCGCACGGTTCATTCTTCCTGCGTGAAGAGACGGACAAGCCGGTCATCCTTGTTGCGAGCGGAACCGGGTTCGCACCGATCAAGGCGATCGTCGAGCACATGTTCCACGTTGGCAACAAACGGCGCATGACGCTTTACTGGGGCGGGCGCCGGCCGAAGGACCTTTACCTGAACGGACTGGCGCAGGGATGGGCCGACAGTCACCCCGGGCAGTTCAGCTATGTGCCAGTGATCAGCGAGGCGGCGCCCGCAGACAACTGGTCGGGCAGGACCGGTTTCGTGCATCATGCCGTTATGGCGGACTTTCCTGATCTTTCCGGCCATCAGGTCTATGCCTGCGGCGTGCCCGTCATGGTCGATTCCGCGCGCGCCGACTTCGTGGCGAAGCGTGCGCTGCCGGAGAACGAATTCTTTGCCGACAGCTTTACGCTTGCCGCGACCACTGCGGGCTGACGCGCGCGTCTTTTTTGCGACGCCCACCTGATTTCAATCAACCAATCGCAACCCATCATGGCCCTTGA
>CAYMSY010000462.1:0-2927 GCA_964393195.1 uncultured Alcaligenaceae bacterium
GCGGTGCAGGTTCGCACCCGAGATTTTCTTGATGCGTGACAGCGGCTTGGTTTCGATTGCGCCGAACTTGCTGAAATCCACTTTTGGCCATGGGATGAGGCCCAGCGCCGCACCGCCGTCGCCCCCACCGGACGCGGCTGGCGCAGCGGAGGCACCGCTCATCACGCTCTTGACGAAGCCTTGCACATCCTCAAGCAGGATGCGGCTCTTTGGCCCGCTACCTTTGACACGCCCAAGGTCAACACCCAATTCGCGTGCGAACTTGCGTACCGACGGCGAAGCGTGAGCGGTGCTGAATGATGCTTCGTTAATTGCACTTGCAACCGGCGCCGATACGGCTGTCAGCGGGGCCGCTTTAGTCGGCGAAGGTGCAACCGCTGGTATGGATGCGGGTGCCGCAGCAGCCGGTGATGATGCGACCGCTGCGGCGGAGCCCGCGGCTTCAACTACCACCACAACGACGCCTTCCGACACCTTGTCACCGAGCTTGACCTTGATGTCCTTGACGACGCCTGCTGCGGTCGACGGCACCTCCATCGTGGCTTTGTCGGATTCCAGCGTCACCAGTGACTGCTCGACCTTGACCGTGTCGCCAACCTTCACCAGAATTTCGATGACCGGGATGTCCTTGAAGTCGCCAATGTCCGGCACCTTCACGTCGACGCTGCCGCCACCGGCTGCGGGCGCTGCGGCGGTCGGTGCCGGCGCGGGCGCGGGCGCGGGCGCCGGAGCCGAAGCGGCGGCTGGCTCGATGATCGCGACGACCGTGCCTTGGCTCACCTTGTCGCCGAGCTTGACGTGCAGCTCCTTGATCACGCCCGCGACATCCGCCGGCACTTCCATCGTCGCCTTGTCGGATTCGAGCGTAACGATGGACTGCTCCTTCGCTACGGTGTCGCCCACCTTTACCAATACTTCAATGACGGGAATGTCCTTGAAGTCACCAATGTCCGGGACTTTGAGTTCTTGCGTTGCCATGATTTGTCCCGCTCCTTACACCGTAGTCGGATTGGGTTTGTTGGCATCAATGCCATACTTTTTGATCGCATCGGCTACGACCTTGCGTTCGATCACACCGTCGTCAGCTAGCGCGGTCAGCGCGGCAATCGTTACGTAGTGGCGATTGACCTCGAAGAAGGTGCGCAGGTTGTCGCGACTGTCGGAGCGACCGAAGCCGTCGGTACCAAGCACTTTGTAGGTCTTCTTGATGTAGGGTCGCACGCTGTCAGCATAGATCCGCATGTAGTCGGTCGCGGCAATCACGGGGCCAGCCTTCGAAGAGACACACTTCGCAACGTGCGGCACACGCGCCTCATCCATCGGGTGAAGCAAATTCCAGCGTTCACAATCGATGCCGTCGCGGCGCAATTCATTGAAGCTGGGCGCACTCCAGATGTCGCTTTCCACGCCCCAATCATCACGTAGCAAATCAGCTGCGGCAATCACTTCGCGGAAGATGGTGCCGGAGCCCGTGAGCTGCACCCGCATGCCTTTCTTCTTTTCCTTGCCGCCTTCCTTGAACAAATACATGCCCTTGATGATGTCGGCCTGAACGGTGTCACCTTTCGGGATGTCCGGATGAACATAGTTTTCGTTCATCACAGTCAGGTAGTAATACTCGTCCTTCTGCTCGTCGAGCATGCTCTTGACTGCGTGCTGGGTGATGACGGCGACTTCATACTGGAACGTCGGGTCATAGGTGCGCACGTTCGGGATCGCACTGAACCACACGTGGCTGTGCCCGTCTTCGTGTTGCAGGCCTTCCCCGTTGAGCGTCGTGCGTCCTGCGGTGCCGCCGACCAGCAGGCCGCGCGCGCGCATGTCGCCCGCCGCCCAGCAGAGGTCGCCAATACGCTGCACGCCGAACATCGAATAGAAGATGTAGACCGGCAACATCGGCACGTTGTTGTTGCTGTAGCTCGTGGCCGCCGCGATCCAGTCGGCCATGCCGCCAGCTTCGTTGATGCCCTCCTGCAGGATCTGGCCGTCCTTGGCTTCCTTGTAGAACATCAGCTGATCGGCATCGACTGGCTGATAGTTCTGGCCAGCCTGATTCCAGATGCCGAGCTGGCGGAACATGCCTTCCATGCCGAAAGTTCGCGACTCATCGGGCACGATCGGTACCACGTGGCGGCCGATCGACTTGTCCTTGACCAGCGTGTTGAGGATGCGCACGAAGGCCATCGTCGTGGAAATCTCGCGGTCACCCGTGCCTTTGAGTTGCGCGTCGAACGCGCTCATCTCCGGCGTCGGCAGCGAAACGCTCTTCATGCGGCGCTGCGGCAGGTAACCACCCAACGCTGCGCGGCGTTCGCGCATGTATTTGCCCTCGGGCGAATCAGCCGCCGGCTTGAAGTACGGATAGTTCGGCAGGTCTTCATCCTTGACCGGAATGCCGAAGCGATCACGCATCTGCTTGAGCGATTCGAGGTCCATCTTCTTCGCCTGATGCGCGATGTTGAGGCCTTCGCCGCTGTGACCCATGCCGTAGCCCTTGACGGTCTTGGCGAGGATCACGGTCGGCTGATCCTTGTGCTTGGTTGCCGCCGCATAGGCCGCATAGATCTTGTGTGGATCATGGCCGCCGCGATTGAGGCGCCACACGTCTTCATCGGACATGTTGGCGACCATCTCGCGCAGCTGCGGATACTTGCCGAAGAAATGTTCGCGGACGTAGGCGCCATCGCGCGCCTTCATCACCTGATATTCGCCGTCGATCACTTCTTCCATGCGCTTGACGAGTAGGCCATCCTTGTCGCGCGCCAGCAGCTGATCCCAGTAGCCCCCCCAAATCAGCTTGATGACGTTCCAGCCGGAGCCGCGGAAATCACCTTCGAGTTCCTGGATGATCTTGCCGTTGCCGCGCACCGGTCCGTCGAGGCGCTGCAGGTTGCAGTTGATGACGAAGATCAGGTTGTCGAGCTTCT
>CAYMSY010000463.1:0-2926 GCA_964393195.1 uncultured Alcaligenaceae bacterium
GACGTTCGCAAAACCGAAGATTTCACCGCGAGCGACTATTTCATTCCCGGCGCTATCCGCTGGGACTACAACGCGGGCGCTCCGGAGCCTCCGGAAGTCAGGGACGCGGGCAACGCCGTGGCCTACTGCGTCAAAGGCCTGCACGTCGGTATCACCGGAGCCGAGAAATTGCGTGCACCGAATCGGGAAGTAACGTTCCTCGAAGGCGGCTTGCGGCAATGGATGGAGACCGATGCACCGCGCGTGAAGAAACGCCCCGATCTCGGCGTGACTGGCGAATCGGTGAGCCGCTGGGTTACGCGCTCACGACCGAAGATTGATCGCATCGCCTGCCCGTGGCTGGTGCGGCGGTTCATCGATCCACGCGCCGAGTTTTTCTATGTACCGACGAGCGAAGTATTCGCCTTCGCCACAGCTAAAAACGCCGTCGCCTATGACATTCCGGGCGCGCCGATTGAACATGCGGGGCCGCTGTGCTCGTTTGATAATTTCTTGCGTGCGTTCGAGCTCACGAGCCCGGCGCTGGAGCGCATGGCTGCGATCGTGCGCGGTGCGGACACCGACGCGCTGAACCTCGCACCACAAAGCGCGGGCCTGCTCGCCATCTCGCTCGGCTTCTCAAAAAACATTGCCGATGATCATGCGATGCTGGAAGCCATGATGCCGGTGTACGACGCGCTTTATCGCTGGGTGCTCGACGCCGTTGAAGCGACGGACGAAAAACACAACTGGAAGCCTGCATGAGCGGCATGACCGACGTGACCGAACCAACCCAAGCCCCGGCGGCACCAACCCTCGGCGAGGCACTGCGCTTCTGGTTCAAGCTTGGCCTGATTTCGTTCGGTGGCCCGGCAGGACAAATCGCCATCATGCGTCAGGAGCTGGTTGAACGGCATCGCTGGATCAGCGAGCGACGCTTTCTGCACGCACTTAACTATTGCATGTTGCTACCTGGGCCGGAGGCACAGCAGCTCGCCACCTACATCGGCTGGCTCATGCACCGCGCCTGGGGCGGGATCATCGCGGGCGGCCTGTTCGTGCTACCCGGTGCGTTGATCATGATGGGGCTCGCGTGGGGCTACCTCACGTTCGGACAGACCAGCATCATGCAGGCGGTGCTCTGGGGCATCAAACCCGCAGTGGTCGCTTTGGTACTGTTTGCCGTATATCGCATTGCCAGCAAATCACTCAATCATGCGGTGTGGTGGGTTTTGGCAGCTGGCGCGTTTATCGCAGTGAGTTTTCTGAAAATTGATTTCCCGTGGGTGGTCGCCGTCGCCGCACTCGTGGGCTGGATTACCGGCGAAGTAAGGCCGAAATGGATCAGCGGCGGGCATGGTGATGGCAAGGCGAAGAAGCACGCGCCTGCGGTGATTGACGACAACACGCCATCGCCGCCGCATGCGCGCTTTTCGCTGAAGCACACGTTGACGCTAGTCGCCGTATTTGTCGTGCTGGGTGCCGGTGTGTATGCGGCACTGCCGAACAAGACGCTCACCGACATGGCGGAATTTTTTACGTCCGCCGCGCTCATCACGTTTGGCGGTGCGTACGCCGTGCTGCCCTACGTCACGCAGGCTGCCGTCGAAAAATATCAGTGGCTCACGACGACGCAAATGATGGATGGACTCGCGCTCGGCGAGACGACACCTGGCCCGCTGATCCTGATCCTGACCTTCGTCGGGTATCTCGGCGGCGTGAAAAACGCGGTCGCCAGCTCGTCGCTCGCAAGCGGTCTGCTCGCGGGTACAGTGGTCACCTTCTTTACCTTCCTTCCGAGCTTCATGATGATATTTGCCGGCGCACCGTTCATCGAAAGCACACGTCGGTCGCTCAAGCTGCAAGCGCCGCTCACCGGCATTACGGCCGCTGTGGTTGGCGTGATCGGATCACTCGCAGTGTTTTTCGCTCAACACACGTTCTGGCCGCAGGGATTCGGTGGCAGCATTGATTGGCTCGCTGCATTGATCGCAGTGGCTGCGCTCGTCGGTTTCGTCAAATTCAAGCGCGGCACGATGGAAACGATCGCCGTGTGCGCACTGCTCGGGATGGCGACAAAGTGGTTTGTGTGGTGACAACCTAAACCTAAGGGCGGCAGATTGGACTACGGAAAAGTGGTGGGTTGGCTACTTTGGCTGGTCCGGGTTGGTCTGTTGACCCGCTCGCGGCCATACATCGTGAATGCCTAGCTGCTGGGCAGTGGCGGCATCACCGCTGCGAGACCAGAAAAATTGCCAGCCGTCTTTCTCGTACGATGAAACCATCGTCTGTACAAATCGCTGCGCCAGATTCACGGCCTGCCACGAATCAACACCGTATACCGGTCTAACGTATTCGGGATCCAATGCTCCCAAAGAGACGTTAGCGAACCAATCGTCGTCGCGCGGCTGCGGCGTGGATACGCGCAGCTCGATTTCATGCTCGCTGCCGTCTGGCGCGATTCCGAACCAGACGCGACGCACTGCGATGCCTTCGGGCAAAGGATCGCTCAAGCCGACGGCCATGTAACCCAGCCCAGTGCACCCGCCGCAAAAATCGCAACGCCGAACGCGATGCGGTACCACGCGAACACGCGTAACGAATGTGTCGCAACGAACCGGATCAGCCAGCGAATGACGATGAGCGCGACAACGAACGAAACCACAAGACCAACCGCAAATGTCGGTACATCTGCGGCCGAGAGCAACGCACGATCTTTCCACAACGAGTAAAGACTTGCCGCCGCCAGCGTGGGCACGCCGAGGAAAAATGAAAACTCGGTCGCCACATTGCGTGACAGACCAAACAGCATGCCACCAATCAGGGTCGAACCAGAACGCGACATGCCGGGAAACAATCCGAAACACTGCGCGAACCCGACCTTGACGGCGTCCAGCGTCGTCATGTCGTCGACATCACGAACGCGCGCATTGACTGCGCGATCAGC
>CAYMSY010000464.1:0-2925 GCA_964393195.1 uncultured Alcaligenaceae bacterium
GAACATGCGCCAGTGCACGCGCACATGCTCGCGCGTGGACGCCTGCCCGAGCACATGCGCGCGTTCGAGGTGGTGGAATTGTGCGGCACGTCCGCTCGCCTGCGCCGCTGCGGCAAGCTCGTGATCAACGGCGGGGCGGATGCGGGTGGCGAAACTCATGGCGAAGGTGAACCGGGTTGACGGAAGACGGCGGCCAGAATAGCACTGGGCATTCATTTTTGGCGGGATAAAGCGACGGAAATTCGCTATCAGCTCTTTGTTCTAACCCGCATTCAAGAAGGGCTAATGCAGCATTTTCGCCAATTGTCGACTTCCTGCATTTTCTGCCTCCATGCCCTTTGCAGAAAGCGTTTCACTGAAGAGCTATAGGCCAGTCATCGGTCCCGATCGCCCTCACATCGGGCGCGCTGGCGCTGCTGCCGTGCGTGCGCCGACAGCAACTCCAGTTAACAAGTCGCCGTTCCGCTACGGCTTCAACGCATCAATCGCCAGCACCACGTCAGCATCGCTGCGATTCGAGTTCTTGACGCCTTGCGTGATGGCGGCGGAACCCGTGATGCCGAGCATGCGGCGCAGGATCATGACGCCGTCGGTCAGCGCCAGTGTCTGGCCGTCACCGTCAACGTCGAAGCGCGTGAGGGTATCGGCAATGTACTGCGCGATTTGCGTTGCATTGCGCTGCGCGCCTGGACCGATCGCACCGGCGATCAACGCGGCGTCACGATAACCGAGCAGATAGCGCAACAGCAGCAGTCCGTCAGTCGCCGCGTCGTACTTTGTGCTCGGCGCGCTGTCGTCGATATCAAGTGCAGGCGCACCGAGCGCCATGCCAATCAGCACCGGGTCGTGGTCCGAGGAGCGGAATGGCGTGGGCGTGTAAAAGTCCGGCGAGGTGCAGCTTGTCGTACAGCCCGGTGTGTTCTTGAATTCAACGTTGTAGTCGAGGATGCGCGGTTCATCGGAGTTGATGTGCCAGACGCCGGCGTTGGTGATTTGCGCGACGAGACTCGGCGTCGCGAGTGCGTGGTCGAGCGAGCCGGCCTGACCGTCGAACACGTATGAGTAAGGTTCGTTGCCGAGCTTGATCAGACCGCCTGCGCGCAGGATGTCGATCGGGTCTTCCTCGCTGTACGCATTGAGATCGCCAAGAATCAGCACGTCGGGGTCGTTGGCGGCGGCCTGTACCGTCGTGATGAACGACAGCAGCGCCGTCGCTTGTCCTTTACGCGCCGCGTTGAAATTGCCCTGACCGTCGCCCTGATCGGCGTCAAGCCCGGTGCCGGTGCCACCCTTCGATTTGAAGTGATTGACGATGACCGAAAGCTTCGCACCGGCGCTGGGGCCGCCGCTGACGCTGAAGGTCTGCGCGACCGGAGCGCGCGCCTGATTAAAGGCGGCGTCGTTCGGCGACATCGATGCGCCGACCGTGGCGACTGCCGTGTTGCGATAGATCAGCGCCGGGCGAATCTCGTCGGTGCTGCCCGGAATCGTGCCCCAGCCCGAGGGATTGGCGACGAAACTCCAGGAGCCGCAGTTGGCGGTACTGGTCAGCGCATTGGTCAACTCGGTCAACGCCGAGGTCGCGCCGTTGCCATCGTTTTCCATTTCCAGCAGACCGACGATGTCCGCGCCGAGACCGCACAAGGCGGCGACGGTTTTTGCTTTCTGGCGATTGAATTCAGCTAGCGTATCGGCACCGCGCGAGGTCGGGAAGCCGCCGCCCGCACCATTGCCATTGAAGAAGTTGAGCACGTTGAATGCGGCGACCTTGACCGCACCGCCGACGGCCGGCGGCGTCAGCGGACGCGGTGCGTAGTTGAACGCGGGTGGCGCCGTCACGTGCACGGCATGCGTGCCAAATGATTGCGTCAGGACACCGGAGAGCGATGCAATCGTGCTGCCGGTGCGCAGCGTGTTGTTGCTGGTGTCGAGGAACGGAATGATCGCCGGGTTCTGCGCAGACCCGGTGTCGGCGAGCAGAATTGACGAACGTGCGTTGAGATCAACCTGCGCGTTGATCGCCGCAACATTGCTGGCACCCGTTGACGTTGTCCCCGATGCCGGTGAATCGTTGGGGTCGATGAAGTTCGTGGGCTGCGGCAGGCGGCCGTTGACCGAGAGCAGCAATTCGCCGTAACGCGCGAGATTGAAATGCTCGGTCACGGTCAGCGTCTGCGCAAACTGCACGCGCATGCCCTCATAACGCTCAAGCTCGCCGATGGCGGTTACGGGCAGCGTGACGGTAGCAGCCGCAGGAAGCGTGTTGCCACTCGACAGCACGCTGACCGTGGCGGTGTTGATCTCGGTCAGCGTGTTCGGTGCAGTACCAAATTCAACGACCGTACCGGTCACCTGCCCCTTGTCGCCGATGGTGACCGGCGTGGCGCTGTGAAATACAAAAATGCCTTCTGACGTCAACGGATCGGCGTCGACGTTCGCATCTTCTTCCTGCACGAAAAATCCGCCCAGTTCAGTCGCTGCCTGGAACGAGGCAGTGACGATGCCTGCGATTGTGACCGTCTGTCCGGCCAGCGGGCTGGTGGTGCCGCTGCCCTGCACATCATGGATGCGTACGACATCGTCGTTGATGATGTTGCCCTGCCCCTGATTGTCAGCAATGAAGGCGCCGGTCACATTGGTCACGTTGACGAAGAACGTCTCGTTCGGCTCCGAGGCGGTATCCCCATTCACCACCACATCAAAGGTGTAGCTCGTGCCGCCTTCTGCGATGGTTTGCCCGACGAGCACCTTCGCAACGTAGTCGCTACCCGCGGTCGCCGTGCCGTTGGCGGTCGCGATGTCGAACGTCACGCCGCCGACCGGTGCGGGTTCAGACAAACTGACCGTGAAAGTGAAGGTGGTCGTGCCGCTGTTGCCTTCATTCTGCGTAACGTCGTTGATGCTGAGCATCGCGCCGCCGTCGTC
>CAYMSY010000465.1:0-2923 GCA_964393195.1 uncultured Alcaligenaceae bacterium
CTAAGAACCAAAATTTTGAGTGCAGATCACTCGTCAATGCGAATTATCCAACGTCCGGGTCGGCATAGCCGGATGGTAATGCCACGGTAGTGCTGACCGCGCACGATTCGTGCTGTGTAACTGAGTCGGACGGCCCACGTTGCAGTTCGGTATTAGTACTATCCTGATACGACCGTCTTCGGGAAAACGGTCAAAATCCACCGTTGGATCAATGGTTGCGGAGCGTCCGCCGCCGCTAACCACCACAGTTCAAATACTTTTTGGAGACCGAGATGAAATCTACTTTTCGAATGCTGGCGTTGACAGCGCTGTTGTGTGCCGGACCAAGCGTCGCACAGACCAAATGGGATCTTGCAGCAGCGTATGCGCCCAGTAACTTTCATACGCAAAATCTGAGCCAATTTGCAGCCGACGTTGACAAGGCTACGGGAGGCAAACTGAAAATAACGGTGCACGCAAATGCTTCGTTGTTCAAGGCGCCTGAAATCAAACGTGCTGTACAGACTGGCGGCGCCCAGATGGGTGAAATTCTGCTCGCAAACTTCCAGAACGAATGGCAGATTTTCGGTGCTGATGGCGTTCCGTTCCTGGCCGATAGCTATGAGGCGGCCGACAAGCTGTATCGTGTGCAAAAACCGGTTATGGAAAAGAAATTGGGCGAGCAGGGCATGATGCTTCTGTACTCGGTGCCATGGCCGCCTCAGGGCATTTATTCCAAGAAACCAATTGCCAGTGCGGCGGATTTGAAAGGAAGCAAGTGGCGAGCTTACAGCCCCGCAACCGCGCGCATTGCTGAGTTGGTGGGCGCGCAACCGGTCACCGTTCAGGCGGCTGAGCTGTCCCAGGCGATGGCGACTGGAGTGGTGGAAAGCTACATGAGTTCTGGATCGACCGGATTTGACACCAAGACATATGAGCACATCAAGAATTGGTATGACACTCAAGCGTGGCTCCCGAAAAATGCGGTGCTTCTGAACAAGAAAGCATTTGACGCACTCGATAAGGCTACGCAGGACGCTCTGCTGAAGGCTGGTCGTGACGCCGAGACTCGTGGATGGGAAATGTCGAAAAAGACAAATACCGAGTCTCTCGACAACCTGCGCAAGAATGGAATGAACATTCTCAAACCGACGGCTCAATTGACCGGTGACCTCAAAAAGGTTGGCGATACGCTCCTCGCGGAGTGGATCAAGAATGCGGGCGCAGAGGGACAGGCGCTTGTCGATGCGTTCCGCAAATAGCAAGGACTTTCGCTGAGCGACGTAGAGTTGCAACAGGGCGGTTGTAACCGCCCTGTTTGTCTTGAGGGATTGGGTATGCGAATTGTTCTGGACCGGCTCTATGACGTGGCCGCGTGGATAGCTGCGCTGTTCATGGTGGTGCTGCTGATTATGGTGTTGTTATCTATCCTCGGACGGGAGTTTGGTTTTCACCTACGCGGAACAGACGCTTACGCGGGGTACATGATGGCTGGCGCCGGTTTTCTTGCACTGGCACACACTCTCAGACGCGGAGAGCACATCCGGGTCACACTGTTGCTACAGGCATTGGCGCCATCTACGCGTCGCAAGCTGGAGTTGTTCTCGCTGTCAGTTGCCGTCCTGCTTTCCGTATTGCTGGCGGTATTTAGTGTGAAGCTGTGTTGGCAGTCGTGGCAGTTCAACGATATTTCTACAGGCAACGATGCAACACCACTATGGATTCCGCAGATTGCGATGGCACTTGGTACGGTCATTCTGTGCATTGCATTTGTTGACGAACTGGTCTCGGAGTGGCGTGGTACACGAAGTGCTTCTTTGAGCGAAGAAGCGCTCCACAATGAATAGGGTGACGAAGACATGGACATCCTGATTACGCTACTTTTAGTGATTGTGCTGTTCGGCTTGCTGGCCGGAGGTGTGTGGATCGGACTGACTCTGGCGGGCGTCGCATGGGTAGCGATGGAGCTTTTCTCATCGCGACCTGCGGGCGACGCAATGGCGGTAACCATATGGGGAGCTTCCAGCAGCTGGACACTGACTGCACTACCGCTATTTGTCTGGATGGGTGAAATCCTGTTTCGTACACGGCTGTCGCAGGACATGTTCAAGGGACTCGCCCCTTGGGTGGAGCGACTTCCGGGGCGGCTACTTCATACGAACGTCATAGGTTGCGCAATTTTCGCCGCGGTATCTGGCTCATCTGCTGCCACCTGCGCGACCATAGGCAAGATGACGCTGCCCGAGCTGAAGCGGCGCGGATATCCTGATGACCAGGTAATCGGTACGCTTGCTGGGGCTGGGACGTTAGGCTTGTTGATACCGCCATCAATCATCATGATTGTCTATGGCGTCGCGGCCGATGTTTCCATTTCAAAGTTGTTTATGGGTGGAGTTCTGCCGGGCATCATGCTGGCAACTCTGTTCTCTGGATACATAGTGTTTTGGGCGCTGATGAATCCGTCCAAGGTACCCGCAGCAACTACGCATTACACATTCGTTCAACGTATTCATGAGTCACGCCATCTGATTCCCGTTGTTTTGCTGATCATGGCAGTGCTGGGATCCATATACACCGGTGTTGCCACGGCAACCGAGGCTGCGGCCGTGGGTGTGGTCGGTTCGCTTGTCCTGTCGCTCGTGCAAGGTTCGCTGAGCTGGACAACGTTCAAGGACAGTTTGCTCGGTGCAACACGACTGTATTGCATGATCGCGTTAATCCTGACCGGCGCTGCCTTTCTGACGCTGGCAATGGGGTATCTCGGACTGCCGCGCGCTCTGGCCGAATTCATCAATGGCATGGGCTTGTCACAGTTCGCGCTGGTCATTGCGCTCGCGCTGTTCTACATACTACTCGGTTGTTTTCTTGACGGCATTTCAATGATTGTGCTGACGATGGGGGTCATCCTTCCAACAGTCCAGGGAGCAGGAATTGATCTGATCTG
>CAYMSY010000466.1:0-2921 GCA_964393195.1 uncultured Alcaligenaceae bacterium
TCGCGCCGCAGTTCATGAAGTCCACGTTCGACCGGCTTGGCTGGAAGATTCCGACCGTGCCGCCGACGATACCCGCCGGCTGGAACGGCAAGATCGGCGAGTTGCCTTATCCACCATACGACACCATTCTGACGATGAAGGGGCCGCAGGCGTTCCCTGAGCGCAGTGATCTGACCAAGCCGTACACTTTTAACGGCCAGACCGTGACCCCTGCCTGATGTCAGGCAAGGTTGGGAGTGTGGGGGCAGCGACCGGCGTGCCACCGGGCGGACGGGCGGCGAACAGAGCCAGTTTTGGTTGGCTGGGTCGCTGGGCGACACTGGCGGCACTTTTTGTCATCTGGGAGCTGGTTGCCGGCGTCTGGCTGCCGCGCGGGCGCCCGGAACTGACGACATTGTTGCCACCGCCCTCCGCCATCGCGAAGGCGGCGGTTGAAATGATTGCCTCAGGCGAATTGCTGATGCATTTGTGGCAGTCACTCAAGCGCGAGCTGATTGCTTTTGCGTTTGCGCTGGCTGCGGTGCCGCTGGGTATCGCAATGGGTTGGTGGCGACGGGTTCATGATCAGGTTGATCCGATCATCGAAATATTGCGGCCAATTCCGCCCATCGCATGGATTCCGCTGTCCATCCTCTGGCTCGGGATCGGCAACGCACAGAATCAGTTCATCATCTTCCTGGGAATATTTTTCCCGTTGCTGATCAATACGATTCAGGGCGTCAAGAATATCGAACCGAATCTGGTTCGGGCGGCACAATGCCTCGGCGCAAGCCAGTGGCAAATATTGAAACGGGTGGTGCTGCCGGCAGCGCTGCCGCAAATATTGACCGGTATCCGCATCGGTTTCGGTGTCGGCTGGATGGCGCTGGTTGCCGCAGAACTGGTCGGCGCCAGCTCAGGGCTTGGCTTCCTGATCAACGACGCCCGGAGTCTGCTCAAGACCGATGTGGTGATTCTTGGCATGCTCACCATCGGTGTGGTCGGGCTGTTGCTGGATCTGCTGATTCGCCGTGTCGCAAGGCGTGTTTTGCCGTGGTCGCTGGCTGCGCAAAAGTGAAATGAAGGACCAATCATGGCGAGGTTAGTGGTCGATGGCGTCAGCAAGACGTATCCCGCCCTGCAGGCAGGGCAACAGGATGTCGTCGCCTTGCAGGACGTGAACTTCGTGGTCGACGATCATGAGTTTTGCTGTCTGCTCGGGCATTCCGGCTGTGGCAAGACAACGCTGCTCAACATCATGGCGGGGTTCGAGGCAACGACCGGCGGCAGCATCATGCTGGACGGCACACCGGTGGGGCCGCCACACTGGACGCGCACCATGGTTTTTCAGGACTATGCGTTGTTCCCATGGCTGACAGTGCAAAAAAACATCGCGTTCGGTCTGGAGGTCAAGGGCGTTCCCGAAGCCGAACGCATGCAGATCGTTGCCGAGCACATCAAGCTGGTCGGGCTGACCGGCTTTGAGACGCGACTGCCGCATCAGCTGTCGGGCGGCATGAAGCAGCGCGTGGCCATCGCGCGTGCGCTTGCGGTGGACCCTCAGGTTGCGCTGTTCGACGAACCATTTGCCGCGCTCGACGCCCAGAATCGCGCCTTGCTGCAGGATGAGCTCGTTCGCATTTCGCTGGCAACGAAAAAGACGATGGTACTCATCACGCATTCCATCGAGGAGGCGATCAAGCTGTCGGATCGCATCATCGTCATGACGCGACGACCGGGCACGGTCAAGGCCAACATCGTGGTGGACATTCCGCGTCCACGCAGTGAGGATGATGCACGCGTGATCGCGCTCAGGAAAGAACTGCGGGCGCTGATCGCTGATGAGCGCGAACTGGAGCTTGCCTAGGCCACGCAATACCGCAGCTAGTGCAATTCCATGTAGGCTGTGTTGACGGCAGTACCGAGCCGGACCATGTCCTGCAGGAAGTCCGCGAGATAGCGTTTAAGGCCATATTCGAGCACTTCGTCGATGGTGCCGTAACGAAGCCGCGCGTTGATTTCTGACGCGATGCGGCGCGGAATGCGGCCGCGTTGCGTCGGCAGTTCATCGAGCACGAGCGTGGCTTCATCGAGACAATAGCGCAGCGAACGAGGCAGCTTCGCGTCAAAAATCATGATTTCGGCGACGCGACGTGCGTCGATGACGTCGCGGTAGGTATCGCGATAGGCCTCAAGCGCAGACACCGAGCGCAGCACTGCCGAGAGCCGGTAATAGTCGGTCTCTTTGTCGACCTCGGCTTCATCAAACGTGTCCGGCGCCTCTTCGGCGTATTTGACGTTGAGGATGCGCGCCGTGTTGTCTGCGCGTTCGATGAAGGTGCCGAGGCGCGTGAAGTGATACGGCTGATCGCGGCGCGCAGTCGCGAACGTTACGCCGCGGAAGAGGTGCGATCGCTCCTTCACCCATTCGAAAAACTCATTCCCTGTCATCAGGGGATCAGTCGTGCGCACCTTGTCCTGCAGGGCAAGCCAGGTGTCGTTGATGTTCTCCCACATCTCGCTGGTGATTGATCCACGCACGGCGCGGGCATTCTCACGCGTGGATTCGAAACAGTTGCGGATCGAGGACGGGTGATCGCGGTCCCAGGCCAGAAACGCGATCACATTGGCGTAGGTGGCTGGCAGATTGGTCGCGGCGAATTCGGCTTGCGCTTCGGTGATCACGATGGGCGTCATCGCACCGCCGGAATCGGCCGAACGATCGAGCATCGCGAGCGATTGTGTGACATCGAGAATGCGCGCCATGTTTTCGGCACGCTCAAGATAACGGCTCATCCAGTACAGATGGGAAGCAACGCGACTCAGCATGTTCACTTGCCCTCCGTCGCGGTTGCGGTGTCGGATTCGTCACCCAGTACCCAGGTGTCCTTGGTGCCGCCGCCCTGCGACGAGTTCACCACCAGCGAGCCTTCGCGCAGCGC
>CAYMSY010000467.1:0-2918 GCA_964393195.1 uncultured Alcaligenaceae bacterium
TTTCCCGGCAATGACATCTACAAACTCGTTGGGCAACTGGAATCGAAGGACGTGGTCAGCGCGTCGTTCACGCCGGCCTTTCCGGCGGCAGATTTCGAAGGCTGCGCGCCGGTCGTATGGGCTTACGGTGTGAACGAAGCGGCTGCGAATGCAGCGGCGGAAAAGCTGGAGCGTCGCGTGCTCGCGGCGGAAGGCGAGTGGGACGCGCGCGTGCTTGGCGCAGTCGAAGCCGTGCGTGAGGCGCAATTGATCGCCAAAACGGCGCGCAAGCCAGTGGTGATTGCTGATACGCAGGACAACCCCGGCGCCGGCGGCGACAGCGACACCATGGGCATGGTGCGCGCATTGCTCGAATGCCGTGCCGAGCGGGCCGCGACGGGTCTTATCGTCGACGGCGAGGCCGCAAAGGCAGCGCACGAGATTGGCATTGGCAAAACGCTCAATTTCGCACTCGGTGGCAAGAGCCACATTCCCGGCGACTCTCCGTTACAGTTGCCGTGGACGGTGGACGCGCTGCACGAGGGCAATTTCGCCGCGACCGGGCCGTTTTATCGCGGCATGAAGATGCGGTTGGGACCGTCCGCCTGTCTGCGCTATCAGGGCGTACGCATTGTCGTCGCGAGCTACAAGACGCAGCTCGCCGATCAGGCAATGTATCGCTATGTGGGTATTGAGCCGACCGAGCAGGCGATTCTCGTGAACAAAAGCTCGGTGCATTTTCGCGCGGATTTCACGCCGATTGCCGAACAGATTCTGGTGGCGAAGGCGCCGGGACCGATGGCGGCTGATCCTGCCGACCTGCCGTGGCAGCATCTGCGACGGGGCATTCGTCTGAACCCGTTTGGAAAACCGTTTTGATGCTCGTGGCAAGACCACTTGATCGCCGTCATTGCGGTTGTTGAAGAGGCAGATAGACTAGCAACCAGAGTACGGTATCAGCGTCCGCAAGCGATGCTGGTCCGGCTGAGTATGCAAAGCCAAATGCACTAACGCCATTACGGCAACCGTAAAAGGAGATCCGCTATGAAGGTACTGCTCGCCGTGGACGGCAGTGACGACACCAAGAAAATGCTCGCCTATCTCACCACACATGACGATCTGCTCGGAGCGAACCCGCAGTTTGTGGTGCTTAATGTGCAGCCGGCTGTTCCCGCTCACGCGGCAAAAGTCGTCGGCAAGGAAACGGTCGCCGAATATCATCGTGCCGAGGCGGAACGGGTACTTGCGCCAGTGGCCAAGTTTCTCGACCGGCACAACGTGAGCTACACGTCAAGTCATCGCGCAGGGCATGCTGCCGACGAGATCCTTCGCGCGGCAAAGAAGGCCAAAGTCGATCTGATCGTGATGGGTTCGCACGGGCGCCGCAGCATCGGCACGCTGTTGCTTGGCTCGGTGGTGCAATCAGTTCTGGCTGGTAGCGAAGTGCCGGTGATGGTTGTTCGCTAATCGCGTTGTCTGCCGGGCTGGCTTTTCATGAGCCCGCCCGGTGTTATTGGTTATTTGTAGAGCACTTCCGGCAGCCACAAGCCGATGGCCGGAAAGATGTAGAGCAGCAACAGCGCAATCACCTGAATCACCATGAATGGCATCATGCCCGCAAAAATCTGGTTCAGCGTGACATGCGGCGGCGCTACGCCCTTGAGATAAAACGCGGCCATCGCAACCGGCGGTGACAGGAACGCAGTTTGCAAGTTCAGGGCGACCAGCAGACCAAAGAACAACGGATCGACGTTGAATTTCGCCAGCAGCGGAATGAAGATCGGCATGAAGATCACGATGATCTCTGTCCATTCCAGTGGCCATCCCAGGATGAAGATGATGAATTGCGAAAGCAGCATGAACTGGGTTGTGGTGAGACCTAACGAGAGTACCCATTTTTCGATGATTTCCTGACCACCCAATAGCGCGAAGGCCGCCGAAAAGATCGACGAGCCGACAAACAACCAGCACACCATTGCAGATGTCTTGGCGGTCAGGAATACCGACTCGGACAACACACCCTGCAACCGAACCTGAACGGTGGCTATCGCGCACCAGACGACAAACGCAGTCATAGACAACCAGCCGAGCCACATTGGCACCGGGCTGGTGATGAACTCGGACTTGAGCAATGCGAACCAGACGATAGCCGCAAGTACTACGGCCCACATTGGCAGCCAGAGTCTCAGTATCCTGGCTCTCTCGTCCGAGGGGCGGGCAATTGCGAGATACCCGGCGGCGAGTACGAAGCCACCGATTGAGCCGACCGCAGCCGCTTCGGTCGGCGTAGCGAGGCCGAAGACGATGGTACCCAGCACCGCAAGAATCAGGAATGCGAGCGGGAAGAAGGACGCCAGCAACAGCTTGTAAACCTCATAGCGTTGCCAGTTCAGCATCGCGTATAGGCCAGCCAGGGCGGCGGCAACAATCGCAAGCGTCCACCAGAACCAGTTGGGAGCCGGGATCGACTTTGCAGACGTCGGCGGGCCACTCGCGGTCGTGGATTGTGTTGTCGGTGGTGTTTTTGCGTCAGTCTTGAGCGGTTCCTTGAGTCCTTCGGCAGGCGGTTCTTTGACTTCTAAAGGTGACGTGGGTGGTTCTTTTACCCCCTCGCTGGCTGGTTCCTTGAGATCACTAACCTCGGATGCCGACGATCTGGCGCTGTCACTGGCGCTGCCCATCTCAACGAGGCCGGTAGTTTCCGCGATTACGTCTTCGGTCGTAACGGCACGATGAATCGCCAGCAGCAGCAATCCACACACGATCGCAGGCAACAGGGCGATAAGCAGCTCTTTTGCAATGCGTTTCGTATCAAGCCCCAAAAGCGTGCTGTTGCGCACGGATGCCAAGAGCGCAGGTAATGCGCGTTGGCTCGGGGATGTACTAATCGCCGCAGGCACTTCCGAAAGCGGCACGATACGATCCTCGGCCGATAGTGG
>CAYMSY010000468.1:0-2909 GCA_964393195.1 uncultured Alcaligenaceae bacterium
GGAAGCAACACGTTTCCGGTCATCACCTCGGTTGCAGGGTCCACGCTATACACAACCGGCAACGTTCAAAGTCCTCTGGCAATCCCGTCGGCCGGTGGCTTTGGCCTGACCGGCCTGACATCGGCGGACAGCATGACCCAGGCGCGCGCAGCAGCGCTCAACGCCTTGTTGCAGCAGGGCAAGGAGCATCTGCTGGTCAAGGCCGCCGCAGAACAAACCGAGCAGGCCATCGCACTGTCGGCCAAAGTCAATCCGATTATCACGGCCAGCAACTCAAACATCACCAACCTGTTTTCAACAGGCAACAACAGCCTTGCGACCCAGTTGCTGCAGGTGACAAAGCTGATCGAGGCGCGCGCCACCATCGGCCTGTCGCGCCAGATTTTCTTTGTATCGCTCGGCGGCTTTGATACCCACAACAACCAGCTCAACACGCAGCAAACATTGCTCTCTGCAGTAGGGTCGGCGATGAAGTCGTTCTATGACGCAACCGTTGCGCTAGGCGTCGCCGAGAAAGTCACAGCATTCACGCTGTCCGACTTTGGTCGCACGTTTCAGCCGGCGGCCGGTGGTGGCTCCGATCACGCGTGGGGCAATCATCATCTCGTCATGGGTGGTGCCGTGAAGGGCGGCGCCATGTACGGCACCTTCCCCGCACTACAGCTCGGCGGCATTGATGATGTATCCAACGAAGGACGCTGGCTGCCGACGACGTCGGTTGACCAGTACGCGGCGACGCTGGCCAGCTGGTTTGGCGTACCGGCCGCGCAACTCGCCGCTGTGGCGCCGAACATCAACGCGTTTCCGGTCAAGAACCTCGGATTTCTGTAGCGCAGTTCTGGTGCTGGAAAGGCACCCGTCGGCACGGTGGCCGCTACGCCGCAGCGAGCTGTCGCATTTGCGCGAGCGTGGCATCGGCCACGTTAAGTCCATCTTTCGACGCAGCCTCGGCCAGCGCATAACGGCGGGCGCCAGGCAGTCTGACGTCATCATCTGCCAGCATCGCGGCAACCAGCGTCTCAACGCGCTCAGCAAAGACGTCGGCGCCACCCATTGCACCGGGGTTGATCACGAGAAACAACTGGCCGATCTTTGGCCGGTTGCCTTCAACATCAAAGAACGAATCGGCTTCAAAGCCAAAGTGGGCCCCCGTAAACGCGGTCACCAGCAACTCAATGGTCAGCGCGAGCATCGCGCCTTTCACGCCGCCGGACGGTGCCATGGAACCCTTGAGCCCGAGCGCCGGGTCCGTTGTTGGCTGACCGTCCGCGTCAAGCGCCCATCCGAGCGGGATGGGTTTCCCCTCCTTCGCGGCGACCATCAGCTTGCCGCGCGCGACTTCGGACAGTGCGAGGTCGATGGCGAGCGGAACGCTGTTTGCCCTCGGAAAGATGGCCGCGACCGGATTGGTACCAAACAGCGGGCGCTTGCCACCCCAAGCGTTCATCGCCGCCGGCGAATTTGAAAAAGCGAGGCCAACCATGCCTGCCGCCGCAACTGCCTCAAGGTGATAAATGGCAGCACCGAAGTGATAGCTGTTCTTGACTGCAGCAAGGCCAATACCGTGCAGGCGGGCGGCTGCCAGTGCGCTCTCAATGGCCAGCTCGCACGCCGGAAATGCCAGTCCGTCTGCGGCATCAATCACCGCCGTCGCACCGTGCTGTCTTGCCAGCGCTGGCTGCGCTTTTCCGTCAACCCGCCCGGCTTTCATGTGTCCCGCGTATTGCGCGACACGCGACAAGCCGTGCGACACCGTGCCCTGCGATTCGGCATAGACGAGTGCACGTGCCGTCGACTGTGCTGCGGCTGCTGATGCGCCGGCCCGCTCAAGCGCAGCAGCGGCCAGCGATTGCGCCTCCTGAAGAGTGATGACTGCCATGCTAGTTCGCCTGCTTCATGGCTGCGATGACCGCGTCGGCGATCATTGACGAAACACGCACATTGGCTTCGGCGGTCACCCCGGCGATATGTGGCGTGAGGATCAGATTCGGGCAACCAGCAAACAGCGTTGATGCCGGAAGCGGTTCCTCAACAAACACGTCGATCGCAGCACCACCAAGATGACCGCTTCGCAATGCGGCCACGAGCGCGGTCTCATCAACGATACCGCCACGCGACGTGTTGATCAGCACAGCACCTGCGCTCATCTGCCCGATACGTTCCGCGTTGATGAGGTTGCGGGTGCCATCCACCAGCGGGACATGAAGGCTGATCACGTCCGCCGTTGAAACAAGTGTGTCGAAATCAACGCGGATGGCGCCGACGTCCATCCACGCTGGATGATTGTCAGGAAGCGCCGGATCGTAGACGATCACGGCCATGCCGAGGCCGCGTGCCAGTTGCCCGGTGAGTTGTCCGATGGAGCCAAAACCGATCAGGCCCAGTGTTGCGCCTGCGGTCTCGCGCCCGCCCGACAACTTGTTGCGCGGCCATTTGCCGGCGATCACATCGCCGGTGCTCTGGTAGCTCGCACGACGCAGCAGCATGGCCGTGGCAACCACGTATTCAGCCACCGCAAGCGCATTCGCGCCGGTCGCCGGAATCACCTTCATGCCGCGTGCTTCACAGGCCGGAACGTCAATATTGTCGAGACCGACGCCGAGTCGCCCGATGACTTTTGTCATCTTGCAGGCGTCAAGCAGCGCTCCGCGCACCTGTGTACGGTTACGCACGATGAGTACCGTGCAGTCTGCGACTGCTGCGACGAGTTCATCCGGACGGTCCACGAGCGTGGGTTCGTAACGAACGGCACCCGCGCCAAATTCCGCACGCAGCCGGTCGACCGCACTTTCATCCATGAATTCAGAAATGACTATTTGCATGATGTTTTTTGAGGTGCCCGCTTGCACTTTCCTTTGATGTTGGTATTCTACGCAACTCATCTATATCATCTAGATGACTTAACAGGG
>CAYMSY010000469.1:0-2899 GCA_964393195.1 uncultured Alcaligenaceae bacterium
AGGCCGCCGTTGGCACGGGGCCGTACAAGCTGGTGCGTTTCGCCAAGGGAGATCGTCTTGAACTCGCACGTAATGACGCATGGTGGGGCGGCAAGACGCCGTGGGAAAAAGCAACCCTGCGCATCCTGACCAACGATCCGGCACGAGTCGCCGCGCTGTTGTCGGGCGATATTCAGGCGCTCGAAAACGCGCCAACGGCCGATATGTCGCGCCTGAAAAGCGACAAGAATCTGTCGCTCGCTCGCGTCGGCTCGAACCGGCTGATTTATCTGCACATGGATTCGAACCGCGATGTGTCGCCGTTCGTTACCGACAAGCAGGGCAAGCCGCTCACGAAGAATCCGCTCAAGGATCCGCTCGTGCGCAAGGCAATTTCACTCGCCATCAATCGCGACGCGATGGTCAGCCGGGTGATGGAAGGCGAAGCCATCGCCGCTGGTCAGCCCTTGCCCGACGGCTATCCGGGTACATCAAAGACATTGAAAGTCGACAAGTTCGACGCAGCGGCAGCGAATACGTTGCTGGCCGATGCGGGTTACCCGGATGGTTTTGGCATCACCATTCATGCGCCAAACAATCGCTATGTCAACGACGAGCAGATCGCTCAGGCCGTCGCACAAATGCTCTCACGCGTCGGCATTGCAACAAAGGTGGACGCCATGCCTTCGTCGGTCTACTTCACCCGCGCAACCAAGCTTGATTTCAGCCTGATGTTGCTCGGCTGGTCTGCCGGGTCGGGTGAAATGTCAGACAGTCTGCGCCCGTTGCTCGGCACTTTTGACGCGAAGAAAGGCTGGGGCAATGCCAACCGCGGGCGTTATTCCAACGGCCAGTTCGATGCTATGCTGGAGGCTGCACTGGTCACGATCAACGATGCAAAACGTGAGGCGCTGCTCGCACGCGCCACCGAAATCGCGATGGCCGATCAGGGCATTGTTCCGCTGCACTTTCAGATGAACGTATGGGCAATGAAGAAGAACCTTGGCTATACGCCGCGCACCGACGAATACACATTTGCGTGGCTATTCAAGCCGGTGGGTAGCAAATGACCACGCATTTCATCGACAACCGGCGAGTCGCAGGCAGCTCGGGCGAAACAATTCCCGTACTTGACCCAAGCGATGGTCAGGTTTTCGCGCAGCTTGCACGAGGCAACAGCGAAGACATTCACCGGGCTGTGGCCGCCGCCCGCAAGGCCGCAGACGGTGGCGCATGGAGCCGGCTGGCGCCGGTTGAACGCGGTCGTCTCATGCGCAAACTGTCGGACGCCATACTCGCCCACCACGACGAGTTGTGGCAGCTTGAAATGCGTGATTGCGGCAAACCCGTGAAACAGGCCAAGGCTGATTCGACAGCCGTCGCCCGCTATTTCGAGTACTACGCGGGAGCCTGCGACAAACTGCACGGCGACACGATCCCGTACACGCCTGGCTTTGCCGTGATGACGTTTTACGAACCGCATGGTGTGACCGGACACATCATCCCGTGGAACTACCCGATGCAGATTTTCGGGCGCTCGGTCGGCGGCGCGCTGGCTGCGGGCAATGCCTGCGTGGTCAAGCCGGCGGAGGACGCGTGCCTGTCGCTGCTACGCATCGCTGAGCTGGCCGTCGAGTGTGGCTTTCCCGAGGGCGCGCTCAATATCGTGACGGGCTACGGCCATGAAGCCGGTCAGGCTCTGGCTGACGCTGAAGGCATTGACCATATCTCGTTCACCGGCTCCGCGCGCGTGGGAACGATCATCGCTCAAAGCGCAGCGAAGCGACATGTACCGGTCACGCTTGAGCTGGGTGGCAAAAGCCCGCAAATCGTATTCGCCGATGCCAACCTTGATGAAGCCGTCCCGGTCATCATTAACGCCATCGTTCAGAACGCCGGGCAGACTTGCAGCGCGGGTTCACGTCTGCTGATTGAGGAGAACGCATATGAACGCGTCCTTGCGGCAGTGGGCGAACGGATCGCATTGCTGAAGGTCGGACCAGCCGCGATGGACATGGATGTCGGGCCGCTGATCCGCGCCAATCAACTGGATCGCGTGAACGGATTTCTGTCGACTGCGAACACTGCCGGTCTGCGGACCATCGCGCAAGGCAGCATCGCCGCCGAAGCGCCGGCATCGGGCTTCTACGCGAAACCAACACTCATCGCCGATGTGCCCGCGACAGCTACGCTCGCGCAGGACGAGGTCTTTGGCCCGGTGCTGGCTGCGATGTCATTCAAGGACGAAGCGGATGCGATCCGCCTCGCCAACTCCACTGACTACGGCCTGGTTGCTGGCGTGTGGACCGAAAACGGGGGGCGCGGCATGCGCATAGCCCGCGCAGTGAAAAGCGGGCAGGTATTCATCAACAACTACGGCGCGGGTGGCGGCGTTGAAATGCCGTTCGGAGGCGTGAAGTCCTCAGGCTATGGACGTGAAAAAGGGTTCGAGGCGTTGTATGGGTTTAGTGTTTTGAAGACGGTGGTTGTTAAGCACGGGTGACGAATGAATCGGCTGCTCACGTTGCACGAACAGGCGCTAGTAGACGCGTTGACGGACGCTGACGTCGCAAGCATAGATGCAGCGTTGCTTGAAAATGTTGGCTCGCAGTGGCGAAAGGTCGCTATGGTGGTCGGAACCACAATGATGTCGATCGAACGTCGAATTCGTGGTCTTCCCGATGTTTACTATGCGCAACGAGTTGCGATGCTTGTAAATCGAGGGTATCTGGAGTCTCAAGGAGATATCTCCCGTATGCGATTCAGCGAGGTACGGATATCTAGCTGACCATCTATTTCTGAGTCCTCCTGTAGTCCTCATCGCGAAGCGATCAAACATCGGTTCGACCGCCCCTTCAGCCCGCGCCGAGGAGCGGAGCAACGCGCGGTCGTAGACCTGCACCATGAGCCCAATGGCTGC
>CAYMSY010000470.1:0-2893 GCA_964393195.1 uncultured Alcaligenaceae bacterium
CTGGACACGAAGGCCGACGCGGGCTGGGTGACTTACGCGTAGATGAGCCGGAGCTGCGTTTTCCTTATAGCTTTTTCATGAAAGCACCGTTGCGTAGGGCATGTAGTGACATTTGACTAATAGTCGACTATTGAGCTTTCTACAACCCAAGCCCTACGCAATGGTCGTTTCACCGAAAAGTTGATGATGATTCTGGATTCGACGGAGTCCGGGGAAAAGCACGCCGACAGGCATACTTGATCTTCCGAAACATCGTCCCGTACGTGGAGTTGAGACTTGCAATTGCCCTCAGATCAGGTCGCCCCGCCTTCGATTGATGTTCCGGCCGGTTTTTCCGCCGCCGACGTCGGCAGCGGTTTTTCGAGCCGCAATGCGCAGTTCTATGCGCGCTGGGCGAACGAGCGCCTGCAGCTCGGGTTTCGCGTCGCCGGGCATCACGTCAATCTGCGCGGCGTGCTGCATGGCGGCATGCTCGCGACCTACGCCGACACCCTGATGCCGTACGCCGCGATGTATCAGGCGCTTGACGGGCGGCATTTCCTGCCGACCATCAGCCTGCAGATTGACTACCTGGCACCCGCAGCGCTCGGAAGCTGGGTGCAGGGCGAGGCCGACGTGTTGCGCCGTACGCGCAACATGGTGTTCATGCAGGGACTGGTCACCGCCGATGAAACGCCGATCGCGCGACTGAGCGGCATCTTCAAGATCGGCCCTGCTGCCGGTGAGCTCGATCGTGATTTCTTTGGAATCAGGACGTAATCCCGGCGTTTGCTGACGACCGCATTGAGCCGTCAGTTGCCTGAACCCGGCGGGGTTTGAACGCTAGATCGCGAGCAGCAATGCCGCCGCAGCGAGCACGGCGGGAACGGTCTGGATGAAGAGAATCTTCTTGCCGACGGTAATCGCACCGACGATTCCGGCAATGGCCACACAGGCGAGGAAGAACAGCTTGACCGGTTGCCCCGTGGCGCCCTGTATGAGTCCCCAGATCAGGCCCGCAGCCAGAAAACCGTTGTACAAGCCCTGATTTGCGGCGAGCGTTTTCGACGCTTCGGCAAATTCCTGGGTGGTACCGAATGCGCGGCGGCCCTTGGGGGTCGCCCAGAGCACGCATTCGAGGTACATGATGTAGATGTGGATCAGCGCAACCAATCCGGTCAGAACATTGCCTACGGTCAGTGTCATGTGATTTCCATTTCCAGAAAGGTTGGAGATTGCTTGCAACGACAGACAAGTCGTTGAGAAACATTAGTGTTTCTAAAAGATATGCTATCGTTTCTCAATCATGAGTGCAAGCCGCGTGAAGACCGCTCTTTCGGCCGCTGTGGCGACACCGCCGAAGCGCGCAATCCCGCCACGGAGCGCAACAACGCTGCGAGGCGCAACGACGCTGCCGCGGGGCGGGCGCCATGCCCTCACGCAACAGGCGGTCGCTGCGTCGCAGCGGCAGCGCATGTTGATGGCTGTCGCCAGTGCCGTCAAGCAATCCGGCTATGCAGCAACCACGGTCGCCGACGTGATCGTGATTGCCGGTGTGTCGCGACGCACGTTCTACGAGCAGTTTGACGATATTGAGGCTTGCTTTCTTGCTGCCTATGAGGAGGGCGCCGTGCGCCTGCTCGGCGCAATCCGCGTCGCGATGGCGGATGTGGCCGCGAACGACTGGACGCAGCGCTCGGAGATCGCCATCGCAGCCTACCTGCGCGAACTCGCTTCGGAGCCGGACGCCGCATGGGTGTACAGCGTAGACGTGATGGGTGCCGGGCGCAACGCGCTGGCAAAGCGGGCGTGGGTGCTTGAGCAGTGGATCGCGCAATGGCGCGCCGTGCTCGCGCTGCGCGAGGGCGACGTCAACGCAGCGTTGACCGATGCCACGATGCTGGCGCTGGTCGGCGGGCTGGAAGAGCTCGTTCGCGATTGTCTGCGGCGGCGTGGCGCGAAGAAACTGCCGGAGATTGCGCCGCAGATGATGGCGTTTGCGTTGCGCGTTATCGGTGACTAGCGGCGTCGCGGGCCGGTGCTGCGGCGCAGCAACGTGGCCCAGCGAAGACTCGCTATGCTTGAGGGTACCGCGATTGGCTATCAGCTTTTTGTTGAAGCCTTTATTTAATGCGGCTCAAGGCGGATATTGGTCATAAGTCGACTTATAGCGATTTTTTGCTGTAAGCCCTGCAAAAACGTCGTTTCAAAGAAAAGTTACTGACATATTTTCCATGCAAACAGTCCAGGTTTCCCTCGCCGATCGTCCCTATCCGATTCACATCGGCCCCGCGTTGATCGGTGACAGCGCGGTTGTCGCGCCGTTCGTGAAGGGGACGATGGTGGCCATCGTTACCAACGAAACGCTGGCGCCGATTTTTCTGCCGCGCGTGCGGACGGCGATTGCGGCCCTGGGCAAACAGATTCTGGAAATCGTGCTGCCCGACGGCGAGGCGTACAAGACAGCGGCTTCACTCGACCAGATTTATTCGACGATGCTGGCTGCGAACTGCGACCGCAAGACCACGATCATTGCACTTGGCGGCGGTGTGATCGGCGATGTTGCGGGCTATGCGGCAGCCACCTATCAGCGCGGCATTCCGTTCATCCAGATGCCGACGACGCTGCTGGCACAGGTGGATTCCTCAGTCGGCGGCAAGACGGCGATCAATCATCCGCTCGGCAAAAACATGATCGGCGCCTTCTACCAGCCGCAGGCCGTGCTGTCGGACACGTCGGCACTGAAGAGTCTGCCGCCGCGAGAATACGCAGCGGGCCTCGCCGAAATCATCAAGCATGCGCTGATTTTTGACGTGGAACATCTCGCCGAACTTGAGCGTGACGTGGTGCTGCTGAATGCACGGGACGATGAAACGCTTGCCCGCGTGATTGCGCATTCGTGCCGCATCAAGGC
>CAYMSY010000471.1:0-2869 GCA_964393195.1 uncultured Alcaligenaceae bacterium
CAGATGAATGAGTACGACTCCGACAAGATGGCGGACATTCTCGATGCCGGAACGGCGGAAGGCTTTGAGAAGACCGATACGCCGGACAACGCGGACGTGATCCTGTTCAACACCTGCTCGGTGCGCGAAAAGGCGCAGGAAAAGGTGTTTCACGATCTTGGACGCATCAAGGATTTGAAAAAGACGAACCCGAATCTGGTGATCGGCGTCGGCGGCTGCGTGGCCTCGCAGGAAGGCGCGGCCATTGTCGAGCGCGCGCCGTTTGTGGACGTCGTGTTTGGCCCGCAGACCTTGCATCGACTGCCGGCGCTGATTGCGAAAAAGCGTGAAACCGGCCGCTCGCAGGTGGACATTTCGTTCCCCGAAATCGAGAAGTTCGACAACATGCCGCCCGCGCGCGTCGAGGCCGCGAGCGCGTTCGTTTCGATCATGGAAGGTTGCAGCAAATATTGCTCGTTCTGCGTCGTGCCGTACACGCGAGGCGAAGAGGTGTCGCGTCCGTTTGAGGCGGTCCTCACCGAGATCGCGGAACTGGCGATCAAGGGCGTGAAAGAAGTCACGCTGCTTGGACAGAACGTGAACGCCTACCGCGGCAAGATGGGTGATACGAACGACATCGCAGACTTCGCGATGCTGATCGAATACATCGACGAAATCCCCGGTATCGAGCGCATTCGCTACACCACCAGCCATCCGCGCGAAATGAGTGCGTCGCTGATCGAGGTTTACGGCAAGGTGCCGAAACTCGTTTCGCAACTGCATCTGCCCGTGCAGCACGGCTCGGACCGTATCCTCGCCGCCATGAAGCGCGGCTATACGGCGATTGAGTACAAAAGTACGATTCGCAAGCTGCGCGCCGTGCGCCCGAACATTTCGCTGACCTCCGACTTCATTGTCGGTTTCCCCGGTGAAACGCAAAAGGACCACGACCTCACGATGAAGCTCATCGACGACGTCGCGTTCGACGGGGCCTTCAGTTTTGTTTATTCCGCTCGCCCGGGAACGCCGGCGGCTGACCTTGTCGACGACACGCCCGCCATCGAAAAATCGGCGCGCCTGAGCCAGCTGCAAAAACGACTGGATGAACTGTTCTTCGATTACAGCAAGGCGATGGTCGGCAAGACCGAGCGTGTGCTCGTGGAGAGCGTGTCACGCAAAAGCGCCAGCGAACTGGCGGCGCGCTGCGAGAACAATCGTGTCGTGAACTTCCCGGCTGGCCCGAATGGCGCGCGGCTGATCGGACAGTATGTTGACGTGACGGTCACCGAAGCTGCGCCGCACAGCCTGCGCGGCGAGCTGGTACTGCGGTAGTGTGCTGCCTAGCGGCGGCGCTGCAGCGAACGAACGCTGGCAAATCCGATAACGCCGACTGACAGGAGGAGCGCAATCAGCGCAACATTGTCGAGCGTCGGCACCACGCGGTATTCGGCCACAAACGCGTCCGGCAGCAGGATCAAACCGCGAATGTCGGGCGGGAAGGTGCCGACCGGGCTGGTGACGGGACCGGCGGTGTTGACGACGGTCAAAGTGGACGAGATATCCGACACAAGAAACGCATTGCGCGACGGATCCCAGACGGCGCCAAACACTTCGCCAACACCCGTCAGGCCGGTCACGATCGGTGTCACCGCATAGGGTGACGTCGCCTGAACGCGCTCAAAGACAACGGTACCACCAGAGAAATGGTAGAGGGCGCCGTCATTCGGATTGAAGGCGATCACCTCGCCGTCCGCTCCGTTACCGAGTGCAGTGGCGAGTGTCTTGGCGGCGGTTGCCTTGTTGATCAGGTACAGCGTTTCCGGAACGGTCGCACCGTCGCCGGTGACGCCGAAGAGCTGTCCGTCGGAGCGAAACGCGAGTGACGAGAAGTTGTCGCCCAGGTTGCCGATTTCGGTGCCGACGGCGGTGTCGAGATTGATCGTGATCAGCAGGCGCCCGCCGGACACGCCGGTCGCCTTGACGACGGCATAGGCAATATTGGTGGTCGGGTCAAGCGTCAGCGCAACCGCGCCGGTGATCGTGCGTCCGGGCACGGTGATGATGCGGGTCGCAATGATGGCGCCCGTCGACGGACTGAATTCGTAAAAACCGTAGTCCGCTGGCGTCAACGCATTTGGCGCCATAGGAGTGCTTTCGGTGCCGTTGTTGAACGGGTTGACGCCGAACAGTCGCGGCGCAGCGGAAACGGAGAAAGCGATCGCTGCGGCTGCGAGTGCGGTAATACTGGAGCGGAGGAAAGACATGACACCCTCGATAAAACGGTTACAACAAGTCGACGCACAGACCAGAAGGCACGTTGCATGCCCTGAGTCTGACGGTCGGGATTTTTCTTAGCGTCTTAAGGTATCACGCGCTGCAGCCGGATCGTTCACTCTACTCAAATTTGCTGTTGTCGGCCGTGGCCAGCGTTGCAGCCGGCCCACAATGGCGGGGGCACCAGCCCCGCCTGGCGGGCGTCCGTTCGGCGTCGCGGCTCGTATTTCGTGCTCAGGAGTCGCGCGTTCGTCTCAAGTCGGACACGCCGACGGTTTGCCTCTGAAACTGCTTCTACACTAGCGCAGCCTAATCGTAAGGCAGCAGATTCAAGCCTACAGCTTTGCATAAGAATGGCGGCTGCATGCGGCATGGCAATGATTTTTTGCAATAGTCGACTTCTTGTATTTTTCTTGATTGAGCCCTTATTGAACGAGGGTTTCACGAAAAAGTTGATAGGGTTTTCGGGAGTTTTTATGTCGTTCATACCTCAATCGGCCCTGTTGACTGGGGCGGCGCTGTTGCTCGCCTCCTGCGCTACGGTCAGTACGCCACCGGCTGCACCGGGCGCCGCGACGACGGCCGCCAGCACCCCGGTCGGCGCGCCTGCGTCGTC
>CAYMSY010000472.1:0-2869 GCA_964393195.1 uncultured Alcaligenaceae bacterium
AGAGCGATGCAAACGCGGTCGCTAGTAGCCGTTCGCGCACTCAACACGTTTATCGCGTCAATCACACGCCTCATGTGATCGTCATCTGCCTTGTCGCCTGGCTGCATTGGCATCAGCATGTTGTCGTTCATCTCAGATTGCTTTCGCTGTAATTGTTCGAACGACCGCGCGAATATCTTTGGTACGGTAGTTGGGTGGGTTTTTACATACACCGCTCTACAACCCGCACTAAATATAGGGGGTTGGCGGAAGCGGTGAGATTCGAACTCACGAACGGGTTGCCCCGTCGCCGGTTTTCAAGACCGGTGCCTTCAACCGCTCGGCCACGCTTCCTGTACTACTCAACAATTCTCTACTGCAACGAACCGGCCGGTTTTAGCTTCGCTAGTCCAGTCGCTGCGCTCCTTGGGACCAAGACCGGTGCCTTCAACCGCTCGGCCACGCTTCCTGTACTACTCAACAATTCCCTACCGCAACGAACCGGCCGGTTTTAGCTTTGCTAGTCCGGTCGCCGCGCGCCCTGGGACCAAAACCGGTCTCTTCAACCGCCTAATCACGCTTTTGCGCCTTAAATTGTAGACGCAAGGCTAAAAGTGGCTGCGGTTGTTGCATGTAGTTTTATCAAGTTGTAAAACTACATGCATGCCTCAACCCAACCAAAACGCTATTCACCCGGCCGTCGGCAAAATCACGGCGGCCATTGCTGAGCGCAGCGTTGCCCGCCGCGCTGCCTACCTCGCGACGGTCGAAAAACAGCGCGCAAACCGCATCACGCGACGCCGACTGAGCGCGGCCAATCTCGCGCACGGCTACGCGGCGCTGCCCAACGGCGACAAATTGAGAGTGGTCAGCGAGCCGGTGCCAATGGTCGCGATCATTTCGTCTTACAACGACGTGCTGTCCGCGCATCAGCCGATGGCGGACTACCCGGCGCTGATCAAGGACGAAATGCGCAAACACGCGGCTATCGCGCAGTTTGCGGGTGGCGTGCCGGCCATGTGCGACGGCGTAACGCAGGGCCAGCCCGGCATGGAACTGTCGCTGTTCTCGCGCGATGTGATCGCCATGGCCACGGCCATCGCGCTCTCGCACAACGTTTTCGACGCGGTGCTGTGCCTGGGGGTGTGCGACAAGATCGTGCCGGGCCTGTTGATCGGCGCGCTGTCGTTCGGCCATTTGCCCACAATTTTCGTCCCGGCAGGCCCGATGCCGAGTGGCCTGTCGAACAAGGAAAAAGCCAACGTGCGCAAGCTGCACGCGCAGGGCAAAGTCGAGCCAGCAGCATTGCTCGAAGCGGAGATGGCCGCGTATCACACCGAAGGCACCTGCACGTTCTACGGCACGGCAAACAGCAACCAGATGTTGCTTGATCCCCGGCGCGGCGTTCGTACAGCCGCACGACCCGCGTCGTGTGCTGCTCACGCGCGCAGCGAGTGCGCGCATGGCTGCGTTGTCGAAACAGCCCGATCATCAAAAATCCGGCATCGGTGAATGGGTCAACGAGAAAGTACTGGTGAACGCCATCGTCGCCCTGCTCGCGACCGGAGGCTCGACCAATCACACGATGCACTGGGTCGCGATTGCGCGTGCTGCGGGCTTTGAATTGACGTGGCAGGACATCGATGCGCTGTCGCGCGTCACACCGCTGCTCACACGGCTGTATCCCAATGGTGAAGCCGATGTGAACGACTTCAATCGTGTCGGCGGCACCGCGTTTTTGATTCGTGAATTGCTTGCTTCGGGCCTCATGCATGAGGATGTAGAAACTGTCGTCGGCCACGGCTTGTCGCACTACGCGCAGGCGCTGACGAGCGCACACGACAAACTCACCTACGCGCCCGCCGTCGCGCAATCGGGCGACACGACCGTGCTGCGTCCGGTCGCGGGGCCGTTTAGCGCGGAGGGCGGGCTGCGTCTGCTCACGGGAAATCTCGGCGAAGCAGTGCTCAAGCTTTCCGCAGTAGCCGCCGAGCATCGCGTGATCACGGCGCCTGCGCATGTGTTCGATGCGCAGGCCGACGTGATCGCGGCCTTCAAGGCGAATCGCTTCACGGCCGACGCCATCGTGATCGTGCGCTTTCAGGGACCGCGCGCCTGTGGCATGCCGGAGTTGCACCAGCTCACGCCGGCACTTTCGGTGCTGCTGGATCGTGGGCTGAAAGTTGCGCTCGTCACCGATGGCCGCATGTCCGGCGCCTCCGGTCGCGTGCCCGCGGCGATTCACGTCACGCCGGAAGCCGCATCGGGTGGCGCTTTGGCGCGCATTCACGATGGCGACATCGTGACCGTTGATTGTGAATCGGGCACGTTGCAGGTTCACGTCGACGAAGCCGCGTTCGCCGCACGCACCAACGCGCCCACGCCAGAGTCACAAACGGGATGGGGCCGCGAACTATTCGCCACCTTCCGCGACAATGTGAGTGACGCCAATGTTGGCGCCTCCGTTTTTTTGAGCTGACGCCATGGATCTGAAAGCAACGCTACGAAAACTCGCATACGTTCCAGTCATCGAGATTGATGATGCGGCGAACGCGCTGCCGCTTGCCGAATCACTGATCGCGGGCGGCATCGGCTGCATCGAAGTGACGCTGCGCACAGATGCCGCGCACGCTTCGATCAAGGCCATCGCAAAATCAGGGTTGCCGCTGATGGTCGGCGTGGGCACGGTGACGCGCGCGGAACAGGTGTCGATGTGCGTCGATGTCGGCGCGCAATTCGCGGTGTCGCCCGGTTTCACGGAGTCGCTCGGGATGGCCTGTCGCAATGCATTGTTGCCGCTGCTGCCGGGCACGGTGACGCCGTCTGAAGTGTTGATTGCACTGGATGCGGGCTTCGACACGCTCAAGTTTTTCCCGGCGTCGCTGTACGG
>CAYMSY010000473.1:0-305 GCA_964393195.1 uncultured Alcaligenaceae bacterium
CGAACTGACGGGTGTGGCTTATCTGCCCGTTTCGGATCAACCGGTTACAACCCTAGACATCTTTGGCTCTGACGGGTTTGACAAGCTGCTCGATCAGCTGAAACAGACCTATGACGTTGTTCTTCTGGACACCGCCCCCATTCTACCCGTGGCCGATACGCGTATCCTCGCCCGTAAGGCTGACTTCGTCGCACTCCTCGTGCGGTGGCGCCAGACCCCTCGTCGTGCGGTGCAGGCGGCCCTCGAAATTATAGAGGCGGCGGACGTCAAGGTGTCCGGTGCCGCACTGGTCCAGGTGAATATCA
>CAYMSY010000473.1:347-771 GCA_964393195.1 uncultured Alcaligenaceae bacterium
TACTATTACAAAGAATATAAAAATTATTATCTAGATGCATCCTAAGACAAAAGGGCGCCCCAACCGGGCGCCCTTTTTTTGATCATCATGCCCAAGCGCCTTTTAGGCCGGCTGCATCAGACCAAGATATGACGACAAAAGATCCTTAGCTACCACTTCACGGTTAAAGGCATTCATACGACGTTTGCCCCTCAAGACGCAGTCCTCACTCGTGCCGGTATCGAAAGCCATCTTGACCATGGCCTCGGCAATTTCGCTGACCGACAGCGGGTCAACGAGGAGCGCCGCATCTCCTGCGATTTCGCGCATAGGATTTATGCCAGACGTTATCACCGGTGTATTAAAACCAAAACCTTCAATGATCGGCAGGCAAAAGCCTTCAAGAATGCTCGGGGCAATGACCGCAATTGCGTTAGAATAAAGT
>CAYMSY010000473.1:781-2867 GCA_964393195.1 uncultured Alcaligenaceae bacterium
CTTCATCCGAGACCCGCTCCAAGAACTCAATCGGTTGATCTTCCGTTATACCCCAGCGTTCATGACCTTTGCCGACACCAAAAATTTTAAGCTGGAAGTTTTCACTCAGAGCGGGGGTCGTCAAAAAGGCCTCAATCACGCGGTCGGTGTTTCTGTGATTGGCGGCTGGGCTTCCCCGGTGAAGGAAATACTGCGGTGTGGGCCTCGTCGCATGGTCTAATCGCTTTACGGCGAGAAAGGCATCAACCGTATTGTAAATGCGACGCGAGGAGAGATTGATATCCGCGAGCGCATCTTTTGTTGTGTCACTGACGCTGATAAGCAAACGCGCGCTCTTTGTGGCAAACTTAAAGGCGCTTTCATAATAGGCGTGGATCAGCGATGCCTTAAAGTCGCGATCAGCCGCCCTGTTCAGAAAAGTCAAGTCATGTACCGTGACAACACGTCGTTTGGACGGGACCAAGACCGCACTCGTACTGTAAGGGAAATGCACGAGCGCGTAGGGCTTCAAAGAGGCGAGAAGGGGAATGACGATTTGTTCCCAGACCGGAAAGATAACTCGGGGTAACTTTATATAGTTGATGTTGGGGTAAGACTTGAGCGCCGAGACATCAACATTCTGAGGGACGGCGACGTCGAAGCTTAGGTCCGTATCGGACGTTCCGATTGCATGGCAGAGCTCAAATACAAAGCGCCCGAAACCCGATTTTTTACCGAGAAGGTAACCGTCAATAAGGATTTGCGGGGTGCCCATGTATTTGTCTCGTCTCTGGCGGCCATTCTGAACGCCTCAAGGACAAGCGCAAAACCTGCGCGGTCCATTAATCGTTTTTTAACCATAACAAATTCTTCACCAGATGGAAAGGCGTATGCTGCACGTGCTAAATGAGTGGCAATAATTGCGTTCACTGATGACGAGCGGGGCATACTTAACCTTAGGCGCGAACGGGGCTCGGGCGCTTTCGTCTCCGAGGCGAATGTTTTGGGCGAGGTTAGCCCCGACGGGGTGGGCGCCGGGGCTATTGACCACCTCAAGCCGGTGTGCGTGGCAATTTAAGCCCCGGCGTTTGTTTGAGGTACCAACGTTATGTTGCGCTGCGGCGTAAAGACGCCATGAGGGCGCGGCGGCATAAATATAAAAAAAACATAAGTCCGAGCGCGGGACTGGCACCGATGCCGTCGACCGGGCCTGACGTTTGATCTCGGCACTCGCCGGTCTGGCGGCATAACGCAGTTTTTTCCCTTGGCGGGGTAACCATATTTGATTATGGTGTCCCTGTGACTACTCCGGGGGGAACATATGCGCACGAATTTCTGTCTCGTTATCATCCTGGCGGCCGGACTGAGCGCATGTGCAGGGTCACAGCATCCTCTAGCCTACGGATTGCCGGATTCTGTTGAGAGCGACGGAAAGCTCTTTGAGCTCACCTATAGACGGCAAGGTCATGCCGCATGCCTCTACTACCAGGAAGTTCGCTACCTTCGCGGGGACCAGCCTCCGAGATCGTCAAGCAGCCGCGCGGTGGGACAACGGCAAAAGATCTGCGCTGAAAACTTCGATCATGCGTTCGATATTTTCAATGAACAGACAGCCCGGGGCAATTCTCGGACCCGTTAGCGGGCGCATTTCATCGGTTCAAAAAAATCTGCATTGGAACGGAGCGCTCCGTCCTTTCCCTTATGACGTCCTTAGGCCGACAATCGATGTTTGCCGACAAGGTTTTAGGCCATCAGATGAACCCTAGGTTGGGCGAGCTGAAGTTTTTGAGGTTCGGGAAGATAGTGGAGAGATCTGAGGCGGATACGCCAAACCAGGTGCCGAGCGTGGCCGCATATTGATCTACCGACGTCGTAGGGATGAAGGCTGCCCCCGTCATATAGGGATTTGAGAAGCCTGTTATGTCCATACCTACGGTCGGATAGACGCCGTACATGTCCGCGCCCTTCACGGCACCTCCCATGATCAATTGCGGGCCTGCCCACGCATGATCGGTCCCGTCGCCGTTAGTGCTGTAGGTACGGGAAAAGTCTGACGCTGTGAAAGCTGTGACGTTCGAACGCATATCTATCCCGCCGATATTGGCCA
>CAYMSY010000474.1:0-2863 GCA_964393195.1 uncultured Alcaligenaceae bacterium
GGGCTGGTACCCAGCGCGCTGTCCTATCGCGTGCGGCAACTGGAAGAAGCGCTCGACGTGCTGCTGTTTGATCGTCGCTCTCGCAACGCGCAGCTCACACCCGCGGGTGAGGAGTTGCTGCGCGAGGGTCGTCGCATGCTGGCGGATGTTGACGCGATTGCCCAGCGCGTAAAGCGCATCGCCACAGGTTGGGAGCCGGTGTTCACCATTGCGGTCGACAGCCTGATTTCACGCAAGGTGGTGTTTGAACTATGTCAGGCGTTCTTCGAGCTGAGCGCGCCGACGCGCCTGCGACTGCGCGGCGAGACGTTGTCGGGCACCTGGGAAGCGCTGACGAGCGGCAAGGCCGACATTGCGCTGGGCGGTGTGTTCGAAACCGGCAGCGTCGCCGGAATTCAGATAAAGGCGCTGGGCGACATGCCGTTCGTGTTTGCGGTAGCGCCAAAGCATCCACTGGCGAAAGCGAAAGAGCCGCTGGCGGACGAACTGATCGGCCGCCATCGCGTGGTTGCCGTGGCGGATTCAACGCTGCGCGGTGAAGGCCTGACCGTCAACCTGCTCGCGGGTCAGGACGTGTTCACGGTGCCGACGATGCAGGGCAAGCTGGACGCGCATCTGCGTGGGCTGGGCTGTGGATTTTTACCGCTGCATCTGGCGCAGCCATTCATCGACTCTGGCAGACTCGTCGCCAAAACCGTGCAGCAACGCGCGCTGCGTGTGGCGCGCACGAACTACGCGTGGCGCAGCCAGTCGCGTGAGAATCAGGGGCTCGCGTTGACTTGGTGGCTCAAGGCGCTGGAAAGCCCGCGCACGCGACGGGCGCTGATCGAGGATCAGGCGGGCGGCGGGTTTTGACCCGCGCGCGGACGATCAGCTCAGCGCGGCAAACACCGATTCCGTGATTGCATCCACGCTGCCGACACCGTCGACACGCTTGTATTGCGGCGCGCCGGCCTTGCCGGATTTCGACCAGTCGGTGTAGTAGCCGAGCAGGACTTCGGTCTGATCGTGATAAACCTTGAGTCGCGTCTTGACCGTTTCTTCGCGGTCGTCATCGCGCTGGATCAGGTCTTCGCCCGTCACGTCGTCCTTGCCCGCGACTTTCGGCGGGTTGAACTGGACGTGATACGTGCGGCCCGATGGCTGGTGCACGCGGCGACCACTCATGCGCGAGATGATGACCTCATCCGGCACGGCGATTTCGAGCGCGTAGTCGATGGCCACACCAGCGTCCTTCATGGCCTCGGCCTGCGGAATGGTGCGCGGGAAACCGTCGAACAAATAGCCGTTCTTGCAATCCGGCTGCGTCAGGCGTTCTTTCACGAGACCGATGATGATGTCGTCCGATACCAGCGCACCGGAATCCATCACTTTTTTCGCGGCGATCCCCATCGCGGTGCCCGCCTTCACGGCCGCACGCAGCATGTCGCCAGTGGAAATCTGCGGGATGCCAAACTTTTCGCAGATGAACTTCGCCTGTGTGCCTTTGCCCGCCCCCGGAGCACCAAGAAGAATGAGTCGCATGTGAGTAGTCGATCCCTGATGGAAGAATTGGTCTTTTATTGATTATCGCTTGCCACGTCTTGCGTGGTGCTTACGGGTGCTTCTTCGCGGTGCATATTGCGATCAGCTTTTTTCTGAAACGACCATTTGACGTGGGCTTGGCACCGATTTATGCAAATAGTCGACTTATGGCGTTATCAGCGCTTATGCCCTGTGCGAGCTTGCATTCATCGAAAAGTTGATCCCGGAAATCAATGACTAAGTAGCCTGGGGAAGCGCATCGCATCCGGGTCTTGCGATCCCGCCGAAGGTGTTTTTCGAATCTTGGTTCGATTAACAAATGCCTTGACGCCCCTTCGTCAAGCTCAGGATTCTCACGGCTAAGGGCTCACGACCGGCGTCGCGACGACCACATCGGCATTCTGTGCACGATGCCGCAGCGCGTGATCGATGAGCACCAGTGCCAGCAGCGCCTCGGCGATCGGCGTCGCACGAATGCCGACGCAGGGGTCATGGCGGCCATGCGTGTTGATCGTCACCGGATTGCCCTGCTTGTCGATGGTTTCGCGATCCAGACGCATGCTGCTCGTCGGCTTGATCGCGATGTTCACCGTGATCGGCTGGCCGGTCGAAATGCCGCCCAACACGCCACCGGAATTGTTGCTCGCGAATTTGCCGTCGCGAATTTCATCGGAATGCTCGGTACCCTTCTGCGTAACGCAGGCGAAACCGGCGCCAATCTCCACGCCCTTCACCGCGTTCAAACCCATCATCGCGTGCGCCACGTCGGCGTCGATACGATCAAACACCGGCTCGCCCCAACCAACCGGCAAACCTGTTGCCTCCACGTAAATCTTCGCGCCGCAGCTGTCACCGCTTTTGCGCAGCTCGTCCATGTAGGCCTCAAGCTCGGCGAGCTTGGGTGACGTTTCCGTGATCGGCGCAAAAAAAGGATTCCCATTGACGTCCGCCCAGGACTCAAATGGAATCACGACATCACCAATCTGCGCGCAATAGCCACGCACCGTCACGCCGTAGCGCTCCGACAACCATTTCTTCGCCACGGCACCCGCCGCCACAATCGGCGCCGTCAGCCGTGCGGACGAGCGCCCGCCACCGCGATAGTCACGCTGACCGAACTTCATCCAGTAGGTGTAATCGGCATGCCCCGGACGGAAGGTCTGCGCGATGTTGCCGTAATCCTTGCTGCGCTGATCGGTGTTGCGGATCAGAAGCCCAATCGGGGTTCCCGTCGTCACGCCCTCGAACACGCCTGAGAGGATTTCAACCGCATCCTCCTCCTTACGCTGCGTCACATGCCGTGATGTGCCCGGTTTGCGCCGGTCCAGATCGGGCTGAA
>CAYMSY010000475.1:0-2852 GCA_964393195.1 uncultured Alcaligenaceae bacterium
GCCAGCAGCAGGGAGCCCGCCGCCGCGAGGCCGTACAGCCGCACCTGTTCCTGGAACCCGGTCTGGTAGATGAATTGCACGATGAAGGTTGTCGCTGAACCCGGGCCACCGCCGGTCAGCACGAACACTTCGTCAAAGGTCTGCACCGCGCGGATCGCCGCCAGCACCAGCACCACCAGCAGGTTGGGTAACAGGAGCGGCAGCGTGATGTGGGTCAGCGTGCGCCACGGACTCGCGCGATCCATCTGCGAGGCTTCGTAGAGATCAGCCGGGATCGCCTGCAATCCCGCGAGCAGGATCAGCGTGTAGAAGCCCATGTGCGCCCAGATCGACACGAAGATCACCCAGAACATCGCCCAGCCCGGTTCGGCGAGCCACAGCGTCGGCTGTGCGCCGACGGCGAGCCCGACTGCGTTGAGCAGGCCCTCGCGCTGCAGGATCCATTTCCAGATCAGCGCGACGACGACCGGCGACAGCAGTACCGGGTAGAAATAGACGCCGCGCCAGAAGCCGCGGCCGATGATCTTGCGGTTGAGCACGATCGCCGTGAGCAGGCTGAACAGCACCATCAGCGTCACCTGAAACACCGAATACTTGGCTGTGTTCCAGACTGAACGCCAGAACAGGTCTTTCTTGCAGGTCGAGACGTCCCAATAATTGCCGCAATCGAGCAGCGTGCTGATGTTCTCCATGCCAACGAACGGCCGGTCCCTCGGATACAGCTGCACCCCGCCGGTGAACGCGTAATACAGGTTGATCGCGATGGGCAGGAAGGTGAAGACGCCGAAAATCAGCAGATTCGGCGTCAGGAAGAACCACGGTGTGCGGGCGTTTCGAGTCATCACGATGTCCCGGCAAGTGTTACAGCTTTACGCTGAAATGACCATTCAATAAGGGCTCAGGGCGGAAAAAAGCATAAAGTTGACTATGGCCATTTTGTGCTGCCAAGCCCTATGAAATAAGGATGACAGCACAAAGTTGATGGCCAAAATCGTCCTTGGGGCCTACTTGCTGGCCGCTTTGACCTGCTCGTCAATGTCCGCAGCCAGACGCTTGATGGCGTCGTCAGCGGACAGTTCACCGGCAACTGCCTGACCGAGGCGCTGCGCCGTTGGCAGGAACACCGCGCGATTGAAGCGATAGCCCTGCAACTGGTAGTTCGCGTTGGCAATCTTCGGCACGTCGGCGACGAAGCTGTTGAGCGCAGCTTTGGCAGCGGGCGACACGTTGTAGGTCACGCCCGCCTTGGCCACCGCCAGATGCGCAGGGATGTTCTCGGTCTTCGACATCAGTTCGGCGTAGTTCGCCTCGCTGGCGAGGAAGTCGAGGAATTTGGCAACCGCAGCCGGATTCTTGGTGCGTTTGAGACCCACGTAAGCGGCGCCGCCAGGCATCGCCGTACAACCCGCAGGACCGCAAGGCGCCGGAGCAACGGCCCAGTCGAAGGCCTTGGTCACCTGCGTGTCCATACGCTTCACCTGCCACGAGCCGGAGTAATACATCACCACGCGACCGTTGGCGAATTCTTCAAAGGCGTCGCGATACTGCGAGCCGCCGACGCCGCCCCACACTTCCTTGGGCATCAGGCCGGCCTTGTGCCAGTCGATGAATTTCTTGACGGCCGTTTGATAGCCCGCGTCAACGACCGGGACACCCGTCGTGTCAAAAATCTTGGCACCATAGGCCACGGCGAGCGGCGCGAAGCGGTGACCGCTGCGATCCATTGCCATTGCAAACGGCGTCTTGGTCGCATCGGCAACCTTCTTGGCCGCAGCCATCCAGTCGTCCCAGGTTGCAGTCGCCGGCGGCATCGGTACCTTCGCCTGCTCGAACAGCGTCTTGTTCACGAATCCACCGGTCACTGTCAGCTGCGACATCAGGCCGTAAATGCCTTTGTCCGACGGGTTGGCGCGGAACCAGTTGAGGCTCGACGCAAAGTTGTCCTGCCAATACTTGGCGCGGGCCGCACCGAGATGCGGCGTCAGGTCAAGGTAATACTTGTTGAGACCGCCGAGATCGGTCACGCGCGCGATGTCCGGTCCTTCGCCCGCCGCCAGTTGTACCGGCAGCTGTTCGACCACGGCCTTGTACGGCACCTTGTCGATCACGATCTTGATGCCGGAGTTTGCGGCCTCAAAGCGCTTGGCAATGTCGCCGGTCACTTCACATTCATTGCCATCGGAATAGCACTGAACGCGTACTTCCTGCGCCATCGCAGACGTGCTGCCAAGTGCGAGCAGCACACCCGCCACGAGCGCGATCTTCTGAAAAGTTTGCTTCGATTTCACGACTGAGTCCTCCTTAAATCCTGCGCAGCCAAACTGCACAATGCGAATGCACACAATGCTAATTCATATAGATCATCTATATGACTACGGGTTTTCCCTCTGTTTCGGGTTTGCCAGTTGACGAGAGTTCACACGAATAAAATTAAGCCAATGGTACTCAACACTTCCCCCGCGCCTGCTGCAACTGCTTCGCCTGCATCAATCCGCACCCGTTTCGCCCCGTCACCCACCGGCACCCTGCACCTCGGCAACATCCGCACTGCGCTCTTTGCGTGGGCGTTCGCGCGCCACCACAAGGGCCAGTTCATCCTGCGCATCGAGGATACCGACCTCGAGCGCTCGTCCGAATCCAGCGCCGACGGCATCCTGCGCGACATGACCTGGCTCGGGCTCGACATCGACGAAGGCCCGTTCTACCAGATGCAGCGTATGCCGCGCTACCGCGAAGTGGTCGCGCAGATGCTGGCCGACGGACGCGCCTATCACTGCTACATGAGCGTCGAAGAACTCGACGCATTGCGCGAAGAACAGAAGTCGAAAGGTGAAAAGCCGCGCTATGACGGG
>CAYMSY010000476.1:0-952 GCA_964393195.1 uncultured Alcaligenaceae bacterium
GCGGAAAGCGTTCCGCGCTGGCGGCGCGCGCTCTCACAGAAGCGGGATTCGAAAACGTCTTCAATATCGCCGAAGGCTTCGAGGGCGAACTGGATGAGAAGCAGCAGCGTGGCCGGTTGGGCGGCTGGCGCTCGCATGGCCTGCCGTGGGTGCAGGATTGAAAGCGCTGCGGGCGCGTGCTGCGAGCGCGGTCGCAACCGTGGCGAGCAAGGCGCAACCGGAGGCGAGTGATCCATCGTTACTCGCGCATGCGGACCTGAACGCCATCGTGACCGAGTTGCGCACGGTGCGCAGCCGCTGGCGACTGCGCCAGCAACGAACCCGCGAATGGGGTGGTAGGGAGTTTCCGTCGCAGGAGATCATTGCTGACGCGGTTGACCAGATTCGCGGCGCGCTGTTTCCCATGCGTCTCGGGCCGACGTCGTTGCGCCAGGAGGCGGAAGACTTTTACGTGGGCGACACGCTTGATCGCGCGCTCGTTGCACTGAACGAGCAGGTCAGGCTTGAATTGGCTTACGCATCGCGGGCAAGCGCTACCGATGCTGCGCAACTGGGCGATCATGCCCGCGAGCTGACGCGCAAGTTCGCGCTTTCGCTTCCGCGCATACGCGAGCTGCTCGACACTGATGTTCAGGCGGCGTTTGACGGCGATCCGGCTGCGCGTAGCGTGGACGAGGTGCTGCTGTGCTATCCCGGCGTTCACGCGATGATTTATCACCGCATCGCCAACCGGCTCTACACCCTTGGCGCGCCGCTGATCGCGCGCATCATTGCCGAGCTGGCACACTCAAAAACGGGTATCGACATTCATCCGGGGGCCAGCATCGGTGCTGGCTTTTTTATGGATCACGGCACCGGCATCGTGATTGGCGAAACCGCTGTGATCGGTGAGCGGGTACGCCTGTATCAAGCCGTCACGCTGGGCGCAAAGCGCTTCCCCACCGCTGAAAAC
>CAYMSY010000476.1:962-2830 GCA_964393195.1 uncultured Alcaligenaceae bacterium
GAGGACGACGTGGTGATTTATGCGGGCGCGACCGTGTTGGGTCGCATCACGATAGGTCGCGGCGCAACCATCGGCGGCAATGTGTGGGTCACTCGCGACGTAGCTGGCGGCAGTCATGTCACGCAGGCAACTTCGCTGCACGAAGTTGCCGCACCGAAGGAGTCCGCCGCCCGCAAGTAATTCACCGCCATCCGAATTCTCCTCAGGTTTTCCGTCCCTAAAAAATCACATCTAACGTTCCCGAAAGCTCCTCATGGCAGAAACAGCCCCCGTCCCCACCGCGCTTGGCGACAACGCCGCGCGCCAGTTAGCCAACGCGACAAAAACCGTCCCCCAGCTATCCACCATCTCGCCGCGATGGCTGACGCATCTGCTGCAATGGGTTCCCGTTGAAGCTGGCATCTATCGTCTTAACAAGGTCAAAAATCCGGAGTCTGTACAGGTCACCTGCGCCAAGCGCGATGAGTCGGAATTGCCGACCACCTTTGTCGATTACGACGACAAGCCACGTGAATATTTCCTTAACGCTGTGGGTACGATTCTCGATGTTCACACGCGTGTGTCCGACCTGTACAGTAGCCCGCACGATCAGATCAAGGAACAACTGCGCCTGACGATTGAGACGATCAAGGAGAAGCAGGAGAGCGAGCTCATCAACAATCCGGACTACGGCTTGCTCGCCAACGTTGCGGAAGATCAGCGCGTGTATCCACTGACTGGCACGCCCACGCCAGACGATCTTGACGAACTACTAACGAAGGTGTGGAAAGAGCCTGCGTTCTTCCTGACGCATCCGCTGGTGATCGCTGCGTTCGAATGCACGCGTCGCGGGGTTCCGCCACCGACGGTGAGCCTGTTCGGTTCGCAATTCATCACCTGGCGCGGCGTGCCGCTGATTCCGTCCGACAAAGTGCCGATTGCAGACGGCAAGAGCAAGATTCTGCTGATTCGCGTGGGCGACAAACGGCAGGGCGTCGTGGGCCTGTATCAGCCTGGTCTTGCGGGCGAACAAAGCCCTGGTTTGTCGGTTCGTTTCATGGGGATCAACCGCAACGCCATCGCGTCTTATCTGATTTCGCTGTACTGCTCGCTGGCCGTGCATAGTGATGATGCATTGGCCGTGCTGGAGGACGTCGAAATCGGTAAGTACCATGACTACCCAGATACCTACAAGTAACGCGGGCTTCGGCGGCTTCGATGCGAGTTCGCTGCCACCAGGTGCGCCTGATCCGGCGTTTTTAGCTAAGCTGGCAGCTGAGTTTTTCTCGGCGCTGCCGGGGCAGGCGTTCCCTGCAACTGCGGCAAATGTCGGGCCTACACCACTTGCGCTCGGGGGCAATCCGGCACCGGTGAATGTGCTGCCGGCAGGCGCACCGACGCATCCGTTTGCGGCTGGCCCCGCCAACTCTGCGGGCTATGTGCCGGGCGCGAACGTGGCACCGACCTCGACGCAAAGTGTGCTGTCGTTGGGATCATCAGCACCATCGCTGGTGCCGAATGCAGCTGCGGGCAATGGCGTGCCAGAGCACGCGGTGACCGCCGCGCCTGCGAATGACGGTCGCTTGGGCGGCATCGCGCTTGGTGTGCCAGAAGCGTATGCGGCGTCGTTGCCCTCGACCGCAGGTACGTCGCACCATCCGGGGCGTGATCCACGTTCTGCGCCTTACTATTTTTTGGGTGAGACGAGTGCATATGGCTCGCCGCCAGACCACCGAACCGATACTGGGGTGCCCGCATTCTCCACAGCACCTGAGTCATCCTCGCCAGCGTTGCCGGGGACGGACGACTTGCGTGGTTTGCTGACGACGGATGCGGTGTCGCCTGCATCGGCTCCTGCCCGCGCTGTACCATCTACAAACTCACCCGGT
>CAYMSY010000477.1:0-2802 GCA_964393195.1 uncultured Alcaligenaceae bacterium
ATGAAGGCGTTGGTCGAGGCTGCGAAGATGCGGCCGGCACCGCCCGTGGCGAACAACACGCATTTGGCGTGAAAGATCGAAACTTCGCCCGTCTCCATCTCGAGCGCCGTGACGCCGACCACATCACCCTCGGCGTCGCGAATGACGTCGAGCGCCATCCATTCGACAAAGAACGTGGTGTTGCTCTTGACGTTCTGCTGATAGAGCGTGTGCAGCATCGCGTGGCCGGTGCGATCGGCTGCGGCGCAGGCGCGCGGCACGGGTTTCTCACCGTACTTGGCACTGTGACCGCCGAACGGGCGCTGGTAAATCGTGCCATCGGGATTGCGATCAAACGGCATGCCCATGTGCTCAAGGTCATATACGACCTTGGGCGCTTCGCGGCACATGAACTCAATGGCGTCCTGATCACCGAGCCAGTCGGAACCTTTCACCGTATCGTAAAAGTGGTAATGCCAATTGTCCTCGTCCATGTTGCCGAGGGACGCGCCAATGCCGCCTTGCGCCGCCACGGTGTGCGAGCGGGTCGGGAACACTTTGGACAGAACAGCCACGCGCAAGCCCGCGCGAGCGAGTTGCAGGGAACAGCGCATGCCGGCGCCACCCGCGCCGATTACGACTGCATCGTATTTGTGAACAGAGAGAGCCATGGACGTGTGAGCCCTTATTTCATGCCGGCGTTCAGGCCGAAGAGGATGTAGACCGCCCACAGTGCAACCGCTGCGGCGGCCACCCACGAGTACGCATTGAGAACCGCCAGAACCGCACGGTTCTTGACGTAATCAGGCCATACGTGCATCGCACCCACGAGACCGTGATAGGCGGTCGCCAGGATGGCAAGCAACGTGGCCAGCTTGAAGCCGGTGTTGGCAAACAGGTGCTGCCACTGCGCGGCGTTGGGCGTGCCGTTGATGAGCAACAGGACAAGCACCAGCGCGACATACGCGGCGATGAGCACGGCACTGATGCGCTGCAGCCACCATTCTGAAATGAATTTCGACGACGTTGCCATTACCAGAGTCTCCAGACGATGAGTGCGGTCAGCACGAAGCTGATGCCAAACACGGCAAATGCCGTCGCACGGGCGGCAGGCAGGTCGAGCCAGGCATTGGTGTCCTGCACCATGTGGCGCAGACCGGCGATCAGGTGATAGATCAGCGCGAACAGCAGGCCGATCAGCACAATTTTCGCCAGCGGATTCGCCCACACGATCATGCGGAAGGCTTCGAAGCCCGCTTCGGACTTGAGGCTCATTTGCAGCATGGCCAGCAAAAACAGCAGGCACACAAACAACGCGATGCCGGTGACGCGGTGCACGATGGAGGCGATGCCGGGAATGGGCAAGCGATAGTTCGCGAGTTCGGCAAAACCGATATTGCGATACACCGGTCGCGCTCGCGTTTTGGTCAGGGGGGTGTCGGCCATTCAATGCACTCCATTATTCATAGGGGGCTCAAGTCAGTCAGGTCAGCTGAGGGTATTTGCGTAATGGTGGCTGCGCGTCGTGCACAGACCGCGCCGGAATTCCACCGGCTTGTCGGCGTAGGTATAGGTGACTCGCTCGACACAAAGCAGCGGCGAGCCGATGCCGACGCGCAAGGCTTCCGCCGTCGTTGGATCGGCCGCAACCGCCTTCACCTGCTCTTCGGCGCGCAGCATGCGCACACCAAATTCGGTTTCAAAGAATCCGTACATCGAGCCCTCGTACGCGTCGAAACGCTCTTTGGTCAATCCCTTGAACAAAGACGCCGGAAGCGTGATTTCGTCGAGAACGGTCGGTTCGCCACTGTAGCGCAGCAGGCGGCGCAGGATCAGGATCGCGTCGCCGGCTTTCAAATCGAGGCTGCGCGCGATTTCGGCGCTGGCGCGACCGCGCTTGACGTCAAGCAGTTCGCTGGCCGGGTATTCATCCTGACCATCATTTCGCCGAACTCGCAAAAAACGGAACATCGAGCTTTTGGTCTCGGTGTGCGTTGCAACAAAAGTGCCTTTTCCTTGACGCCGGACAACAATGTTCTCACCGGCGAGCTCATCGATGGCTTTGCGCACGGTGCCCTGACTCACGCTGAATTGAGCGGCAAGATCCTGTTCGCTGGGAATGGCTTCGCCGGGCCGCCATTCGCCCGACTCGAGGCGCTGTGTGAGCAAACCCTTGATCTGCTGGTATAGCGGCTGAAATGAGGGAGTCTCCGGCGCCGTATTGGCGGCCGGATTGGCACCTGTATTTGCCATGACGACGTCACTCATTCGTGAATTGTTACCCAAAATTCCAATCTTGGCAATCTATGGTCTTATGTCTTATATAAGACATAAGAGCTATTGACGACTGGAATTTTTTGGGGAATAATTTGTCACGAGTCCAGCGGTTGCGCAGCGCAGCATTGCGCAAAACAGCAACCGCCGGTTTGCGCGAGAATTGCGGGTTGTTCTGTCTGATGAACGTCCCCAGCCAAGGAAATCAAGAAATGAAAGCTCCTGTTCGTGTAGCCGTCACCGGCGCCGCTGGCCAAATCGGCTACGCACTCCTGTTCCGCATCGCCTCCGGCGAAATGCTGGGCAAAGACCAGCCCGTCATCCTGCAACTGCTCGAAGTGCCGGTCGAAGGCCCGCAAAAAGCGCTCAAGGGCGTCATGATGGAGCTTGACGATTGCGCGTTCCCGCTGCTCGCCGGCATGGAAGCGCACTCGGACCCGATGACCGCGTTCAAGGACACCGACTACGCGCTGCTCGTGGGTGCACGTCCGCGTGGCCCCGGCATGGAGCGTGCCGACCTGCTGGCTGCCAACGCCCAGATCTTCACCG
>CAYMSY010000478.1:0-2802 GCA_964393195.1 uncultured Alcaligenaceae bacterium
TACAGCTGCCTTGGAGAGCTGGCCGTGCATGCGGGCATCGACGGACTGGAATCGTTCGACAAGGTGATCAACGGGGACCAGAGCCCGATCGGCCGCACGCCACGGTCGAATCCTGCCACCTACACCGGTCTGTTTACGCCGATTCGCGATCTCTTCTCGCAAACACCCCAGGCACGCGAACGCGGCTACGAACCGGGCCGCTTCTCGTTCAACGTGAAGGGCGGGCGCTGCGAAGCCTGTGAAGGCGACGGCGTCATCAAGGTCGAAATGCACTTTCTGCCCGATGTGTACGTTGCCTGTGACGTCTGCCACGGCAAGCGCTACAACCGGGAAACGCTCGACGTACAGTACCGCGGCAAGAACATTTCCGAAGTGCTGGAAATGACGGTCGAAGTGGCGCGCGATTTCTTCGCGCCGGTGCCGGCGATCGCGGCGAAGGTCAATCTGCTGTTCGAGGTCGGGCTCGGCTACATCCACCTGGGACAGGCCGCGACGACGCTTTCGGGCGGCGAGGCGCAGCGCGTAAAGCTCGCGCTCGAACTCTCGAAGCGCGACACCGGCAACACGCTCTACATCCTCGACGAGCCGACGACCGGCCTGCACTTCGCGGACATTGATCTGTTGCTGAAGGTGCTTTACCGGCTGCGCGATCATGGCAATACCGTCGTCGTGATCGAACACAATCTGGACGTCATCAAGACGGCGGATTGGGTGATCGACATGGGGCCGGAAGGCGGCGATGGCGGCGGCACGGTGGTCGCGTGCGGAACGCCGGAAACGGTGGCGAAGGCGCAGGGTTCGCACACGGCGGGGTTCCTCGCGCAGGTGCTGGCGCGCAAGCTCAAGAAGGCGTAACGGCCGCGAGCCGGATTGGAAAACCCGACGCCGCTGCAGAAACGGCGCCGGATTTTGCAAACGAGCCTGCTTTTTTGGGTATCAGCTTTGTCGTGAAATGTCGTTCACAAAGGGCTTACGGCAAATAATTGCTAAAAGTCGACTTTATGGCAAATCGTGCTGTGAGCCCATATTGGATGGGCGTCACAGCACAGAGTTGTCAGGAAAAAACGGCCCTTAATTGATCGCCAGACGCTTCTGCGTGGCGACCACTTTTTTCGGCAGCGTCAGCGTCAACACCCCGTGTTCGTGGCGGGCGCTGGCCTGTTCGGCGTCAACCGCCTGCGGCAGGCGGAACGCGCGCGACAGCGAGCCGGCAACGCGCTCGGACACGACGGCCTTTTCACCTTCGGCGGTTTCGCGCTTGAAGGTCGCTTCCACGCGAACGGTCTTCTCGTCAACGTCCACCGTGATGTCTTCCTTGGCCACGCCCGGTACGTCAAGCTGAACGATGTAGGCATTCGCGTTTTCGCGAACGTCGGCGCGCAACTCACCGGTCGCGGCGGCATCGGCAAACACCTGTGACGCGAGCGAATCGAATGCGCGGTCAATGTCGGACACGTCGCGGGCACCCACGCCATGCAGGCCAAACGGATTCCAGCGCACTGCCGGAACGCCATTGAATCGGATCAAACCAGTCATGACAAATCTCCTGTTGTTCATTAGCGCTGTTGTCTGTTGTTACCGGCGGTAGCAAAGCAGCGCATGACTCCGAAAATGCGCCCTCGTGACGCACTTTCAAGCGGAAAAATGCAGGAAAATTTTTGCAGCACGGCTCTTGAAAAACGCTTCAGGCGCCATAACGGCGTCCGGCGTAACGTTATGCCTGGTGCGGCTCTGCGCTGGTATCGGTGTCGCCGGGCGTGGCCAGCTTTGCCTGTCGGCTGACCTGCTGCCAGATCACCAGATCGAGCGCCTGTCGCCGCGTTTCGACGACATGCTGCAGGCCGAATTCACGGTCAAGACCGGTGCGCGAAAACAGCGAACGCGGTTGCGGACCGAGGCCGAAGATGATTACTTCAATGCCGCGCGCGCGACAGCTTTCGGCAAACCGGCGGATCGTCTCCAGCGCTGTCGAATCCAGATAAATCACTTCGAGAAAATCCAGCACCAGCGTGTTCGCATGCGCCGGCAGCGCCGCGAACCCGGCGTCCAGCGTGTCTACGACGCCGAAGAACAGCGCACCGCGCAAGCGCAGACCCACCACTCCGTCGGGCAGGGGCATTGGCGGCGCGTCAACGTCCTTGGCGAGATTGCTCACCGGTTGCACCGAAGCCGCTTCGGTCAGCCGCTTGATCAGCAGCAAGGTGGCGAGCACCATGCCCACCTCGACGGCAACGGTCAGGTCGAACAACACGGTCAGCAGGAAGGTGCTGATCAGTGTTGCGTTGCGCAGCGGCGTATAGCGGCGCAACGCCCTGAACTCGCGCCATTCGCCCATGTTGAGCGCGACCCACATCAGGATCGCCGCCAGCGCGGGCAACGGCACATGCTTCGCCAGCGGGCTCGCCACCAGCAGCACCACCAGCACCGTCGCCGCGTGGACCACCCCGGCAATCGGGCTCTGCGCGCCGTTCTTGATGTTGGCGCTGGTACGTGCCATGGCACTGGTCGCGGCGAGACCGCCAAACAGCGGCGAGGCGATATTGGCAAGCCCCTGCGCGATCAGTTCCTGATTGGCGTCGGCGTGATCGTTGGTCTGTTTGTTGGCGACGACCGCGCACAACAGTGATTCGATGGCACCGAGCAGGGCGATGGTTACCGCGGGCGGAATCAGGCTGCCGAGCTGTTCAATGGTGAATTCCGGCAAGGCCGGGGCCGGAATGCTGGCCTTGATCTCGCCGAACTTGGAACCGATGGTGGCGATGCCCGTGTCAACGAACAGCGTGGCCAGCGTCGAAAAGATCA
>CAYMSY010000479.1:0-508 GCA_964393195.1 uncultured Alcaligenaceae bacterium
GTCCCCAACACGGGCCGAGTGAAATTTTTTCCCCCAACCGTGCCACCCCAATTTATGTCGCTCACTACCCAGTTCGCCTGAGAGGCGTTGGTAGGGGTGAAAGCTTGACTGACGATATCTGTGCGAGACAGACCGAGCGCATTAAGGCCCGCAATCCAGGCCGGATTGTTCGTATCACCCCCAAAGACCTTGGGATAAACTTCGATCGACTGACCGACAGTTGTTTCGGAATTGTCTCGCCACCATGTTCCGGTCAGCGTCACATCGACGTCGGAGCTGGGTTCCCACAAGAGCGCAAGACGTGTGGAGAACTTATCGATCTGTCCGCGACGATCACCGCGCGTTATGCTCTTCTGCCAACCCTTGTCAGACTTATCGAGCTTAAACGCCAATCGCGCGGCCAATGTGGGCGTAATGCCCCCTGCAATCGCTCCTTCAGCACCGTATGACTGGTAATTTCCAACCGAGAGGCGAACATATCCCTCCTCGTTCTGAGAAGGCTTCTTTG
>CAYMSY010000479.1:518-2793 GCA_964393195.1 uncultured Alcaligenaceae bacterium
TGCTGCACGCGCCTTGCCAAGTCCATTGTTGCCGAGGGACAGATCGCCGCGCGCCTCGAAATGGTCCTGCGGCAGACGATTGACAATATTGATCGAACCGCCGACGGAATTTCTTCCGAATAGCGTGCCTTGCGGCCCCTTGAGAACCTCAACCCGCTCAAGATCGAACGCTAGGCCTTCAGTCATTACCGGATAAGGATAACCTATCTCATCGACATATACGCCGACCGGTGATGATGCAGAAAGATTTGGTGTGTTAAACCCTACACCGCGCAAGGTGTATATCGGCGGCCCTCGAAACGAAGGCGCAACGGTAAATCCAGGCACGAGTTGGGCGACGGTGTTGACGTTCACGGTGCCTAGGCTCTCCAGCTGTTCCTTTGAGAACGCATTGATGGAAAGCGGCACTTTCTGGGATGACTCACTGCGCTTTTGCGCCGTCACCACAATCTCGCCGATAGGCGACGAATTATTTTGGTTGTTGCCGGTCAGAACGGCATCGGCGCTATCTTGAGCACTTGCGGCCTGTGCAGACAGGAAAGCCATAACCGAGGCCCCAAGCAACAAGGCACGGTGATGTGATTGGCAACCAGACAATGAATTACCAGCGCGCTCGACAGTCATCTTAACCCGGCTTATTCATGACAGCGGGGTAGTTCGCCTGGATTGGCGGGCGACGGCACTGGCGGCGTGGACGGGACAAGCGTTTTCGTTGCGCCTTTTTCATCGCGGAGGTTCGAGGGGCTTGCGGGATTGAAGGTAGGGTCTCGGGTGTTCGGCGGCACGGCCGCGCTGTCTATGTCGGGGCGGGCCTGAGCGCGGTTGCGATTGTTTGGAAGGCCGCGGCATCAGGGCATGCCGAGGCGAAGGCGATCCGGATGCGGGTGGCGCTTTCGATGACGCGGGCGGCGACCTTGAGCAGCCGCAGGCGCAGTGTGGCGAACTCGGCGGTGGCGAGCGCGGTTGTTTTGGGGATCTCCTGCTGGATGCGCCACATCAACCAGAATGCGGCGGTGTGCAGGATGAGGCGCATCTGGTTGGCATTGGCCGAGCGGCACGAGGTGCGGTCGCTGGCGAGTTGGCTCTTGTGCAGCTTGATCAGGTTCTCGGCGCGGCCCCGCGCACAATACAGCGTGTCGTAGATGTGCTCGGCCGATCCAGCCTCGAGCGAGGTGACGACATAGCGGATGTCCATGCCCAGCGTGCTGGCCTCGATCCGGGCGGCAATGCGGCGCTGGCACTTCCAGCTTTTCGCGCCGTAGCGGGTTTGGGCATAGTTGCGCAGGACCGGATACTGTTTGATCGCTCGTTTGGTTGCGCAAGCATCGGCAACCTTCACGATTTCGGGATCGGCGCGCAGCACGGCGTTGGTGGGCAGGCCAAGCACGTAATCGACACCATTGGCTTCGCACCAGGCCATGACCTCTGGCCGACCGTAGTGCCCGTCGCCCCGGATGGTGATGCGGGTCGTGGGCCAGTGGCTGCGGATATGCCGCACCAGGCGCCGGATATGGCCAGCCGCCTCCGCGCCCGATGGCGTCATGCCGGTGCGCAGCAGCATGGCGACCGGTCGGCCGGTCGCGGTGTCGTAGACATGGATCGGCAGAAAGCAGCGCTCCCCGTAGTGACCGTTCCAGAAAGACAGTTGCTGGGTGCCGTGGACAACATCGCAGGTATCGTCGATGTCGAGCGTCACCGCTCCGGGTTCGGCCGGATAGCTGGCGCAGTAGATGGCGATCATCGCGCGCATCAGCTTCGCCAGTTCGCGGGTCGTCGGCGCGTTCTCCCACCGGCTCATCGTCGGTTGGCTCGCCAGACCCGCACCCGAACCCGGCAGCTTGCCAAGCGCCAGGCGGAAGCCCGGATCATCGCGCAGCGCATCGAGGTCGTCGGCATCTTCGTAACCGCAGGCGATCGCAAATATCCGGGCGCGCAGGATATCGTCCAGCGCATGAATCACGCGCGAAGGATCGCGTGGATCGGCGATGCAAGCGGCAAGGCGCGCGCAAATCCCCATCGCACGTTCTGCCTGTGCCACCAGCAAAACCCCGCCATCCGAGGTCAGCCGACCGCCATCAAAGGCGGCGGTGACTTTCTTGCGCCCAACCGCTGGGAATCCAAATCGAGACGCGCTATCGTTGCCCTCGGCAGGTGTGGCTTGTGGCATTTAATGTCCCGAACAGGAGATGGCTTCGACAACCAATTTCCTACTTCAGAACAAAACCTTACGCTACTCCTGCCAACCCTTCAGGTGCCCCCTGATGAATAAGCCGGG
>CAYMSY010000480.1:0-2779 GCA_964393195.1 uncultured Alcaligenaceae bacterium
GTGCTGTAGCTGCCGTGATTGAAGACGGCGTCGACTTTCGCCGCCGAAATTCGCTTGGCCAGCTCCTCGGGCGAAACCTTGGGATCAAGCGGCAGCGCAAGTGTCAGTGTTTCACCACGCGCAGCGAGCAGCTTGCGCACATTGGCCAGATGCTTTTCACCATTCGCTCCGGGTGAATAAAGGAACCCCAACCGTTTTTCACCCACCTGGAACGCGGTCGCAATCAGTTTTTCGAACTCGGAGAGGTGGGCGGCGCGGACCGGAAACGAATAGCGGTTGAACGGGTCGCGCAGATCGGGCGAACCCGCTGCGCAGCCGATCTGCGAGATTTTCAGCTCAGTGGCCGCTTGCAGGCTCGCTACACAGGGACCGCCTTCCGCGCCCGAGAAAATGGTCAGAACCTCGTTGCTAGCTGCCAGCGCACGCGTGTTTGCCGTCGCCCGCGCGCTGTCGTTTGCATCGTCCAGCGTACGCAGTTCGATCAAGCGCCCGCCAATCCCGCCAGCCTTGTTGATCGCATCGAAGTGTGCCTTTGCGCCAAGCACGAGCCCGCGCCCGTGCTCTGCGGTGCTTCCTGACAGCGCGATGGTCTGGCCGATCACCAGCGGCGTTTGCGCCATCGTCACCGACGCGAGTGCGGCTGCGAGTATTGCCGTAGCAGGAATGCGTTTCATAGAGGCTCCGGACTGACCTGTTAGGATTATTCTGTGCATGCGAGTGTGCCGATTTGTGCGCATACGGCAGCAAGTTGCGCCTGTCGATCAGTATGCCGCATATGACTGAACAGAGTCTTGACGGATGTCACTGATACGCTTGGCATATGCCGAATTCCGAAACATTCGTTGCTCCGAACGCACCAAGTGCACCATTTAGGGCCACCACCATTGCCCTGTCCGGGAGCGTGGACGCCGAGCGATTGCTGCGCGGCATCGCACGTCTCGCCGAAACTGGTGTAATCCATGAGGCGCCCGCAGCAGCACTTGCGCAATGGCGCTACTTTGCAGGTGACGACCGTCATCGTCTCGATTCGCTGACGGCGGCGCTCCAGGGGCCGGACGACGTCGTGCTGTTTGCACGTGGCGGATATGGATTGTCCCGGTTGCTGGCGGAGATCGACTGGAAGGCTGTTGCTGCGTCGCAAAAAGTCTTTTGCGGCTACAGCGACGTCACTGCGTTTTCGCTGGCGGCACTCGCCCATGAACGATTCATCACATTCTCGGGGCCAGTGACGGCCGGAGAGTTTGCGCAGACCGATGACCTTGCGGCGCGCGAGTTTTCGGAGACGCACTTCTTCGGATTGCTGGCAGCGCGCAAGTACAGTTACCCGTCGGTCGCCAGCGATTGCGATCACGGTCACCACCACATTGAAGGCACGCTCTGGGGCACCAATCTGGCGATGATTACCCATCTCGTCGGAACGCCGTTCTTCCCGCAAATTGACGGCGGCATTCTGGTTGTGGAAGACATCGGCGAGGCGCCGTATCGGGTGGAACGCATGTTCTGGCAGCTCAAGCACGCGGGCATTCTGGATCGCCAGCGTGCGATCATCCTCGGCGCCTTTACCGATTGCGAACCGGCGCCAGGCATGCGCTACCCGTACAGCATGGTCGAAGTCATTGAGACGTTGCGGCAGATAGCGCCCTGCCCGGTGCTGACGGGCTTTCCGTTCGGTCACGTTCCCGCAAAGGTGACGTTGCCCGTGGGTGCGTCCGCATCGCTTGAAATCAGCGGCTCACAATACACGTTGAGCGTGCGTGACTACCTTGCGTGAAGCTCTGGTCCGTTGAGTCAATTCAATCGAGCATGATGCGATAGCGCAAACCGGGTTTGCTGCCAAATGACTCCGGTTTGATGAATTCTTCAATGAGCACGCCGCCGTTTGCGGTGATCACGCGCTGTGAGGCGACGTTATCGGGATCGGTCGTGATCTCGACGTACGCTAATCCCGTGCCGCGAGTTTCAACGAGCAGTTGTGCGAGTGCGCTCGTCGCGTAACCGAGGCGGCGCTTCCACTCGACCACCGAGTAGCCAATGTGTCCGAGCACATGCGGCGGCAAATCGGTCGTTCCCGGTTGCCAGCGCAGACTGATGCTGCCGCAGAAAGGTTCATCTGACTCGCCGTCCCACATCCAGCGGTGAAATCCCGGGATACGCTTCACCTGCGTGCCGTCGGGCAGTGTGACGGGTAATCCTTTCGCTTCGCGATCTTCAAGGCTGGCGAGAAAGGCATCGGCATCGGTTTCGATACGCGCACGAATTTCCTGGGCCGCTATGGCGCCACGGACGTTATCAGGCGAATATCCACGCTGCAACGCGGCGACATAGCTCGCGAGATGTGCAGTTGCCGGACGGACAAGTCGCATCATGGCTGTGTCAGCCCGCAACCTTCATCGCGGCCATGTTGGTCAGCGCGTCGCCTGTTGTGCGCACGAGATTCCACTCCGGCATCACCTTTGCGCCCATCGCCTCCGAGCATTTGATGGATGGGGTGTTCCAGTCGAGCACGCTCCATTCAAAGCGACCGCAATTGCGCTCCACCGCGATTTGCGCGAGTCGTACCAGCAAGGCCTTGCCATAGCCCTTGCCACGACATTCCGGTTTGACGAAGAGATCTTCAAGATACAGACCGCGACGACCGAGGAAGGTCGAGAAGTTGTGGAAGAACAGCGCGAAGCCCACTGCCTGTCCGTCTTCCTTCGCGACGATGCATTCGATGACGGCATTCGGTCCGAACAGTTCGCGCTCGAAATCGGCTGGCGTGCTCACCATCAGGTGTTCC
>CAYMSY010000481.1:0-2779 GCA_964393195.1 uncultured Alcaligenaceae bacterium
TCCCGACGAAGGAGAGCCTGTAGTCCGGCGACACCTGGCCGCTGGCGACCCGTCCGACGAAATTGCCACCGCTCTCAACGATGAAGTCAAATCCGGCCCCGTCAGGCGTGATCAGGGTCACGTTGCCATTCGGTGACGAGGGCGAGCCCGAAAAGCTTCCGAGCTGGATTTCCATTCCAAAGCTGAATTGCCACCCGGAGGCCAAGCCAAGCGGCACAGTGTTAAGGCTGGTCGTTTCGCCACCAGGGAAGCTCCGATAGTTGCGCCCAATGACAAACCGTTTGTCAGCAGACTCAAAATCCGTGGCGCTATGGATTTTTGCGCCAGTCGAAATGATCACAGGGTTTTCGGTGGTGAGGTTTGGTTGGGCCGGCATGGAACAAAGATTGGGGTTTGCCGCGGGCCGCTCCGGACCTCTTTGCTCATTACGAACACAACGATTTGGAAAGACCGCCGTATAGCCATCTTCGCAGACAAGACTCGTCCCGGCTGGCCCTTTAGTGCCACAATCACTTATTCCGCCGCCCGTTTCTGCGTGACAAAGGTATGGCCATGTCGTCCATGAACAGTTCTTGTAGGCCCAATTTCCAGCGGGAAGCGCCCCAATGTATCGGCTGTCCGGACCGTTGTCTGCCCAGTTCCACTGTGCACGGCAGGCTTCGCCGGCGGTGGAATAGTAGCCGGCGACACCCGAGTTCCAGCCGCGAACGCCATCGGCACTTTGGGCCGTTGCTGACAGTGCCATAGTCGTGACGAAGATCAGAATCCCTGCAAGCGCGCGACAGGCAATGCGGAGGCTAGATCTTACGGCAAAGCATCGCGGGAACATCTCAACCCTCCTGCATTCGCCTCGGCGAGAACTCTCTGTACATTGGGGACGCCTGGTTAGGTCGGAACTCCGATAGGGCTTCCGATGTTGAACCGTACGCGCGCTCCGCTCCTTAGGGTGTCCAGCGCAGGCAGCCCCAATTCGCAGATCCCCAGGTCTGGCCTTCAGGGCTTGTCGTCCCCGCCGTCCTGTTGCCTGGTCCGTCATAAGCGTAGGTCAGGCAGCGGCTGGCCGACGCATCACTTGATGCGGCGACCGAGCCGAAAGCGATCGCCAAGGCCGAAAACGGTAACAAGCATCGACGAAGCTGTGTGATCCATTTTCCAGTCTTCATGAGAACCTCCTTTGTCAAACCGAACGACTGTGCCCGGAACTAGCTAATGACGGATGCGGTCAGGGAGACGACTCGGACATATAGTCGAGAGATATAACTTTTCCGGCGTAGTTACTTTGTGTCCCGACAGAAATACCATAGTGTGTCGCTACGCCGACGTAGGGAGAACTGGTACTGTAAATCGGTTCCCAGTTGAAGCCATCAACGGAATACGAAAATTCCATCGTGGTAGTGGCGCTCACGTACTTGGCTTTGGTCCAGACGCTTGAATAGTTGGGGGCGATGATCTTTGATCCCGGAGCGCCCGCCCACGAGGTCGAGCTTGCATAGGCCCACACGCCGATCGTCGCCGTCGTGTCAATGCCGCAGACATAGAGACGGCCATTCGCGCTATTGTAGACAACCAGGCCGACCATCTCCTTATTGGGGCCGCCCGTTTGATTGCCGAGTGCGTAGTGCATTGTCACGCTCCAGTTAGAACCGGCAACACTCTTGATGAGCGAATTGACGCTGTTTCCGCCGGTATCCTGCGAGGTTTTCAAGACCAACGGGCCGTTCGGGTATTCGGCAGCGGTTGCGCTTGCCTGGTTCAGCCATGAAAAGGCTGAGAGTGCCGGTCGCGATATCGGAGGGATCATCGGTAAAGCAACCACCGATGAACTCGACGATCTTCCGGCTCCAACAATGGTGCCAATGCCGCCACCGCCACCACCGCCCGGAGCCACCCAGGAAGGGTTGCCGGAGAGGCCACCTGTCTGCAGAACATAGCCCGTCGAGCCCGGTGCCAAGGCAACCCAACCGCTGACACTGCGGTAAAGCAAACTGCCTTGCGCCGAGCTCAATGCCGAATCCAGGATCTCCGAAAGGCTTTTTCCGGATATGGTCTTTCCGGTGGAATTATAATAGCCAATCTGTCCGACCGTCCCTGATGACACGATCCCAACGTCGTCGACGCAGTCACGCACCGCATCAAAGTTCTCCATCACTTCGATGGCGTCAGCTGCCTGGCCATTCGTCAAGGTGTTAGGCACTGCGGGACAAGCTGCCTCCGCAAGGCCGGCGCCCAGAAGCAGACCCAAGATGGTTGAAATCGCTATAGAATAAGCGCTGCCCAGTCGCATGATTCTCATCCTTGCGCACAGTCGATCAGAATATCCTATTCGGCAACTTCGACGCAGATGTTAAAAGACAGCGTCATCAATTTATTAAGGCGATATTATTTTTATGTTCAAGCAAAATCTGCACCGATGAGTTTACAAAACGTAGACAGTGGTTAGCCGAGTTAATGACAGCGCATGTATCGCATTGATATACCGTAATTTTCTCTAAGTTCAAACTGACCGCCAGTTTTCGAGAAACCGCTCTGGCGGAGGCAGTAGAACGAGACGGCAAATGACCTTGCCGCGGCGCGCGAAGAAGTGCCGGCATCCGCGATTAGATGGGTAGCCAGCCATGCTTATTGCATTCCGCATTGGAACGCGGACTTCACCATATCCGTCGGCCAGTCCAGCGCTTCTGCAACGCTTCTCGCTTTACATAATGAAGATTTCGCGTGCGAAGTTGACCTGAGACCCTGAACTTCCTCCAGATTTGAGTAGAGTCCGTCGATCACGGAG
>CAYMSY010000482.1:0-2774 GCA_964393195.1 uncultured Alcaligenaceae bacterium
CTGTTCTCGATGCTGGGCACGCTGACCGACGAAGAGCGCGCCGAATACCGCGCCTGCTGGCAGCGCGGCCTGACCGGCGGCTGCAATTACTACCGCGTGTCGCCACTGCATCCGGACACCCCGGACACCCCGGGCCGGGCTGCTGCCGTCGCGGCGGCATTGAAGCCCGAACAATTCCGCGTCAACGTACCCACACAGATCATCTGGGGCACCGGCGACCGCGCACTGCGGCCGATCCTGATTGACGGCATTGAACAGCATGTACCGAACCTGCGTCTACACCGCATCGAGGGCGACGGGCACTGGCTGGCGCGCGAAAATGCGGTGGAAGTCAACGCCGTGGTTCGTAATTTTTTGATGCACTGAAGAGCATCAGCTTTTCTCTGAAAGCGCTAATGGGTGGGGCATAAGCCCAATTTATGTAAAAAGTCGACTTTATGCGTTTTCACGCTCTTAGCCCTTATTGGATAACGTTTTTAATAAAGAGCTGATGGCCGCGCCATCGCAATTTGTCCCCGACCCTAGCTACACTCTTTCCATGAAAACACGTCTCGCCCTCGCCCAACTCCCGACCTGGCTCGGGCTCGAAGTCGCCGTCTCCGACTGGGTCACGATCACGCAGGAACGCATCAACCAGTTTGCCGAAGCCACCGGCGATCATCAGTGGATTCACGTCAACGCCGAGCGTGCAAAAAAAGAGTCCCCGTTCGGCACCACTATCGCGCATGGCTTCCTGACGCTGTCGATGGTTCCCTACCTCAAAGAGACGTGCATGGAATACACCGGCGTCAAGATGGGCGTGAACTATGGCACCAACCGCGTTCGCTTCATGGCACCGGTCAAGGTCAATTCGCGTCTGCGCGGGCGCTTCAAGCTGGCGTCGTTTGAAGAGATCAAGGGCGGTGTGCAGATGGTGTGGGAATGCACGCTGGAACTCGAGGGTCACGCCAAGCCGGCCTGCGTCGCCGAGCTGGTGTCGCGCGCCTACGCCTAGGCGAAACCCGTGGGAGCGGCTGAGGCTGCGCTTACAGAACGGGTGTTTTGATGAGACTCAGGTCATCCGCCGTCAGCCAGCGCCATTGACCTTCGGCAAGCCCGGGATCGAGTTTGAGCCCGCCCATCTGCGAGCGGTGCAGCGCCTCTACGCGATTGCCGACGGCGGCCAGCATGCGCTTGACCTGGTGGTATTTGCCCTCCATCAGCGTGAGCGCAATCTGCGTGTCGCTGATCACCTCGCAGGCCGCTGCGGCCACGGCCTCGGGATCGTCATTGAGCACGACACCTGAGAGCAAGGCGCGGACCTGAGCATCATCCACCGCGTGCTTCGTCGTCACCTGATACACCTTGGGCACATGATGCTTCGGCGATGCCATGCGGTGAATGAACTGGCCGTCGTCTGACAGCAGCAGCAAGCCGGTCGTGTCCTGATCAAGGCGGCCAATCGCCTGCACGCCATCCACCGCCGATTTGCTGGGCCGCAAGCGAAGCGGCATCGGCAGCAACTCATAGACGCCGGGCCAGTGCTTGGGCCGGTGCGAACACTCGTAGCCCGCCGGCTTGTTGAACATCAGGTACGCTTTTTCGTGATACGGCCAGAACTCGCCGTTGACGAAAAGTACCAGCTCGTCAACGGCAATATCTGCGTCCGGGTCGCGGTGCGTCACGCCGCCGATGGCGACACTGCCGTGCTCGATGAGCGCCGTGCACTGACGACGCGTGCCAAAACCCTGACTGTAGAGAATCTGCTGGAGCTTCAACCGGCGGCTACTTTGCCGCCATGCGAATCGACCCGTCGAGACGAATCACTTCGCCGTTGAGCATCACGTTGTCGAAGATGTGCATCGCAAGCGACGCGTATTCCGGCGGACGACCGAGGCGAGGCGGGAACGGCACCGAGGCGCCAAGGCTGGCTTGCACCTCCGCCGGCAATGACGCCATCATCGGCGTTTCGAACAAACCCGGGGCAATGGTCATCACGCGGATGCCAAAGCGCGCCATCTCGCGCGCGATCGGCAGTGTCATGCCACACACGCCGGCCTTCGATGCGCTGTACGCCGCCTGACCGATCTGGCCGTCAAACGCCGCCACCGACGCGGTGTTGACGATCACGCCGCGCTCGCCATCAGCCAGCGCCGGTAGCGCCTGCATGGCGGCGGCGGCCTGATTGATGAGGTTGTAGGTACCGATCAGGTTGATGGCGACGACCTTGCTGAACTGCGCGATGCCGCTTGGGCCTTCCTTACCGACCACTTTCTGCGGCGTGCCGATGCCGGCGCAGTTCACGAGACCGCGCAGTTCGCCCGCTGCCGTGGCCGCTGCTACAACCGCCTTGGCATCAGCCTCATTGGTGACGTCGCATTTCACGTACTGGCCGCCCAGCTCGGCGGCCAGTGCGCTGCCGTCCTGAATGTCGGCCAGTACGACCTTAGCACCCTTGCTCGCCGCCGCACGCGCCGTCGCGGCTCCGAGGCCGGACGCGCCGCCGGTAATGATGATGACCTTGCCCGAAAGATCCATTTTTCGCTCCAGAATTGATGTAATTGCTAGGCTGGATTATCGGATATCGCCGACGACGGCAAAACGGCTACAGTTGATGCAAATCACCAATTGAGAATCGCGATGGCCAATCCCTTCCTCGTGGCCCGAACCACGGACACCAATGCCGATGTCAACCTCCTGCCCAAACTCGGCAACCGGCACGGCCTGATCACCGGTGCGACCGGCACCGGCAAGACAGTGAGCCTTCAGGTACTGGCCGAGGGTTTTTCGCGGCT
>CAYMSY010000483.1:0-2764 GCA_964393195.1 uncultured Alcaligenaceae bacterium
ACGGGCTGGATGTGTTGCCGGACGGCACCGTCATCAACGTATTCCTCGACATCATTCGCACCGCCACACCCGGCAATGCAGTCGGCCAGCGGGTACGCATGATTCGCTCGACCGACAGCGGCGCCACGTGGTCAGTTCCGGTGACCGTTGGTGAATATTTCGGCATCGGCACCATTGATCCCGAAACTGCCATCAAGGTGCGCGACAGCACCGGCGTGCCGCAGGTTGCCGTGGGCAGCGACGGCCATATTCACGTGGTGTGGCAGGACTCGCGCTTCAACGGCGGCGCGTACGACGGCGTTGCCTATTCGCAATCGAAAGACGGCGGCCTCACCTGGAGCGCACCGGTCCGTGTCAATGCACGCGCTGATGTGGCGGCCTTCGTGCCGAGCGTTCATGTTCGCAGCGACGGTACGATTGGCGTGAGTTATTACGACTTTCGCGACAACACGTTTGCCCCTTCGACGCTGCCCACGACATACCGCCTCGCGGTATCGGCGGACGGCGTGAACTGGCGCGAAAGTGAAATCAACGCAGCGTTCAACCTCAATACCGCGCCCTTCGCCAACGGCATCTTCCTCGGTGACTATCAGGCGCTCAGCAGCAACGGTTCCGCGTTCTCGGCGCTTTACGCCCGCACGACCGGCCTGACCACCGGCAACACCACGGAAATCGTCTTCGCCAACCTGGCCGACGGCTCACTCAAGCGCAGCGGTGCCAGCTATCGTGCAATGCCCGCCGCGCTGGATTTCACAGCGACGCCGCAACTCCGCGCCCGCGTTCGTGAAAATCTTGAACGAGCGATTACGGCGCGCCGCGAAAAATTCCGGCTGTTTACGCAGTAGCTTCTACGCTCGTCGCGGATCGCGACTAGCTGACGGCATAGGCTGCTGCGTCTTTGAGCGAGGCGTGCAGCGACGGCTCATCCTTGAGTGATGCCAGCATGAACTCGACAAACGCTTTCACGCGCGGCGCCACATGTTCACGATGCGGATAGTGGATCACCATTTCGCGGGCGCCGGGTTCGTTGAACGGCATCAGCACCAGCTTCAATCGGCCCGCCTGCAACTGCGGCCATGCGAAATGCAGCGCCATGCGCGTGATGCCCATGCCGGCAATGGCGGCGTCGCCGACCAGCCCGGTATCCGACAACGTCAGCACGGACTGCTTCGGCTCAAACGTGACAACTTTTCCGCGAACGCGAAAATCCCACGACGAAATCGCACCGGACAGGAAGCGCAGCGAGATGATCTGATGGTTGGCGAGATCTTCCGGCGTTTTCGGTACGCCAAACTTCTTGAGATAGGCCGGACTTGCCACGTAGACCATTGCCAGCGCACAGACGTGACGCGTGATGAGCGACGAGTCGGCAATCGTGCCACCGCGAATGGCCACGTCGAAACCGTCACGGATCAGGTCGACCTTGTTGTCGTTCATCGAAACATCGAGCCGCACGCCGGGATACTGTTTGTGAAACCTGGGGATCAGCGGCATCAGGTAATGCCGCCCGAACGCCGCACCTGTCGTTACGCGCAGCGCGCCGCTCGGGGCCGCACTGGTATCGCGCGTTGACGCAATCGCATCCTGAAACTCGGCCAGCGTGGGCGCAACACGTGCGAAAAACGTCTGGCCTTCGTCCGTCAGCGACAACGATCGCGTGGTGCGATTGAACAGGCGAATGCCAAGTGTTGTCTCCAGTCGCGCAATGCTGCCGGCCACGGCCTGCGGTGAGACGTCGAGCGTTCTCGCGGCGGCGGTAAAGCTCAGTTCGTTCGCTGCAGCGACGAACGCGAGCACGCCCTTGACCTGATTCATCGCGTGGCTCCCACCATTTTATTTACAAGATCATATTGTAAATATTGAAATTCTGTATCGCTTTATATTGTTGATTGTCAGCGCAAAAATCCTTCCATCGCAATCAACACATGGGCAGTCGCCCATCGGAAGGAAACCATCATGAGCAACAGGATTCTCGTCACCGGCGCTACCGGCAACATCGGCAGCGCACTGGTTCAGGAACTCAAGGCATCGCGCGCGGACTTCGCCGTCATGACCAGCAAACCCGGAACGACCATCGCAGGCGTGGCAACCCGTCACGGCGACTTCGGCAGCGTGGCATCGCTGACAGCAGCGTTCAAGGACATTGACACACTGTTTCTGCTGTTCCCGCTCGTCGAGAACAAGCTTGAACTCGCGAAGAATGCGGCGGCCGCAGCCAAAGCGGCAGGCGTGAAGCACATCGTACGTTCCAGCGGCGCAGGTGCCGATTCAACGAGCACGTTTGCGCTGCCGAAGCTGCAGGGTGAAATCGACGACATCCTCGCGGCGACCGGTATCCCGACCACGTTTCTGCGACCCAACGTATTTATGCAGAACTACGTCAATTACCAGTCGCAGGCAATCAAGGACGGCACGATTTACGCGGCCGATGGCGGTCAGGCGCAGAGCTTCGTCGACGCCCGCGACATCGCGGCAGTTGCCGCGCGCGTGCTCACGAACCCGGTCGCACATGCAGGCAAGGCCTACACGCTCACCGGCGCGGAGGCGCTCACGGGCGAACAGGTAGCCGCGACCATCAGCGCCGCGCTTGGCAAAGCGGTCAAGCATGTCAGCGTGCCAACCGAAGCGGCAGTCGCAACGATGAATCAGTGGGGAATGCCGCCCTTCATCGTGAATGTCATGGATTCGCTCAACAAGATTGTTTCGGCGGGCTACGCATCGGGCGTGTCACCGGATGTGGAAACAATCCTCGGCCGCAAGCCGC
>CAYMSY010000484.1:0-2762 GCA_964393195.1 uncultured Alcaligenaceae bacterium
TCGACGCGCCGAAGTAGGCGCTGTTCGCATCGCTGCTTGTATAGTTCGGCACGGTGCTCGATGCCGTGCCGGTGTTGATTTTATTCTTGGTGGCGGCATTGTTGGCTTGGCCGAAGGCCTTGGCCTGGTTGTGGGCCGCATTCATATCCGGGGTCTGCGCGTGCGTTTTGCCTATGGCCATAAACAACACGACTAGCAATACAAACCCCATGGCGTGCCAGGACCGCTTCCAGATCGCAGCAAGCCCGCAGACGAAAGCGCAGCAGCCCAACGCAAACAAGGCGCGTTCGTTCAAAGGGGACCCTTAAGCTTATTCAGAAAATACGTCCCCTGAGGGCTCAACGCAGGCTTGCGCTGGACGATCGCATCAAGCGCATAGTCCAAGCTGACGTCGCCCGCCACCAGACCGTAGTCGACGCTTTTCCGGCACGTGGCATCTTTACATCCACCCGCCATTGCGCCCGGCTTGGCAAGTGCGACGGCCGGTACTGCGGTTACACCCATGCTGCCATATAGCGAAGGATCGATTTGCCAAGCGACCTTGCGCTTGCCGATCAGCGCTTGCGCCTTCTTCGCGGTTTTCAGCATCGAATTTTCGTGTAGACCGCGCAACACCAGAACGGCGCCGGCGCGCTCGGCCTGGGTCAGAATGCGCTCGAAGGACGCCGGGGGAATGGTGAAAGAGACGAACACGAATAAATCACCCTGCGAAAGTGCGGCAACACTGCCGCGCTGCATTTGTTTGTACCTGTCAGCGATGTTGCCGATATCGACGTTGGGGGCGCGCGCGGCAGGAACGACCGGAAAGCTCGGCGCCGGCGCGTTCTGCACCTCCTTCGCGGTCGGGAATTTCGGTACCAGGGCATTGCGGATCTCGGCATCCGTCGGCAAGATCGGTTGCGCGGCGAAGGTATGCGCCGTCCACCAGAGTGCCGCAAAAGTTAACGCGCTAATAGAACGTGACACAGCAATTGTTCTTTCGGAAAATTTGGTAGACGAAGTCCTCGCCTTTGTAAGGGAACTCGCGCCCGGCGCCCCATAAGACGTTGGTTCGTCCGATCGGCTGGCAGCATTGGCCGGCGATCTTCGCGGTCTGCGGAATCGGATACACCATCTCGAATTTGTATTGCTGCCGGTTCATGATCGGCTCAGGCCAAGAATGCGGATCGCACATGGCGGCCGGGCCGTAAGTGGCCCGGGTGATAAACATGCGATGCATTTTCGCGGCCAGGCGCTCCGCGATCAGGGTCGAGGCCATCACGCCGCCTTGGTGTTGCGCAACGTGGCCGGTAAAGGGGTAAAGGCTGCCTTGGCAACCGGCGCACCAGAATAGTGGCGCCAGCGGCATGGAGATCGTTGCCGCCACACAGTCGGCGCCGCACACGGCAGTCGAAACAGGGTTGGCAAAAAGGATCGCTTCGGGCGAAAGGATCGACGAAAGTTCGTCGTCATTCCACAGCGGATCAATTTCGGTGAGATAGGCAATATCGAAAGGCGCCTTCTCGACGCACGAGAACTCCAATATCGCTTCCAGCCAGCTGAGGATCGGATTCACGTACCAATGCGCCTGATAAAAACTGTTGCGTATCGTGTTCTCCGCACGCCCGACATCGCCTTTCGGGCGAGTCATGCCGCCGCCGATCTCGATGCCCCCCAATCCTGCGAGACAAAATGGGGTGCGCGTCACATCGACCATGCGCGCGGGTTCCCAAAACCCGATGGCAACGCCGATTTTGGGCGGGTAGCCCGGACAAACGCAGATGGGGCTGCCGAAGTTGGAATACATCTCATCTTGGGAAAGTGTGACCAACGGTACGCTGCCGATAGAGAAAGGGAAAAGGCAGGACCAGCAAATGTCGGTGATGGGATTGGGAAAGGCACCCTGGCAACCCGCCGCGTGCGCGCGCGGTGCGACGGCAAGCGTGAAGAGCGCGCAAAGCAGAAAAACGTAACTTCTCACAGCAACATCTCGTCGATGCGCAGGCGCTTGCCTTCCTGGTTCACGACAGTGGGAACACGCGTGACACCGAGTTTCGACGTGATTGCGCCGTTCTGATCGAAATAGATCGGCACTTTCCATTCGCGCATCAGTTTCATGTAGGAACCGGCGACAAGAATGGGTGTGACGCGCTCGCCTTTTTCATCGATCACGCGTTTCGCATAGGCGGCCTGCGCCGGGTCGCGTGCGTCAAAGAAGAGTAGTGTCTTGGTCATGGCGCGGGTGTCGAGCGGGTTGATTTGTGTGCCCGCCGCGATCAAGACGTTGTTCTTGTTGTCATAGACGTTCGCCGGAACCGTAAACGTCGGATCGAAATAAAAGGTGCGCGCAGCGACTGCCGCGGCGAAGCCCGGCAACGGTTTCGGATTTTCGATCTGCTGTTTTACGCGCTCCTGGGCGGCGCGTTTTTCTTTCTCGAACTCACCCGCCGCTTCTTTTTCCTTCAACGTTTTATGGATGACGGTAAGCAGGTCTTCTTCGGCGATGGGATACGTGGGACCCAGCGTGCCCAAGTGCTCGGCATGGGCCACTATCGCAACCCCAAGCGCGATGGCGAGGAACACGCGAAAGACGCTAGTAGATGACGTGCGCACGGCCAATGAGCTGATTGACGTTGATCAGACCGGTCAAGGCGTAGCGCGAGTCGAGGCTGTCTTTATGGTCGGCCTGGACGTACAGGTAGCCTTCGGGAATCTTCCCGGGGGCAATGATGGCCAGCGGCTTGCCGGCGCGCGAGGTTTCTTTGGCCGTGCCCACCAGATGG
>CAYMSY010000485.1:0-2757 GCA_964393195.1 uncultured Alcaligenaceae bacterium
CTTGCCGGAAGCGTATCAAAGAGCGATGTTAGGGCTTTGTCGGGACGTCTGCCAGTGGACGGTCCTGCACCAGCGCCGACGTCCGTCGAGTTTGTTGCGTTTTCGGCGACCAGGCGCGTTTAGAACGATCCGCAACTTCACGGATATTTTTTTGGGCTCGTGCGCGGGGTACGTCCTCGACACAAAAGATTGCATGCATTGCATTCAATGAAATCAATGAATACAATGGTGACTTCATAAGTTATGGGGCAACAGGCATGGCCAACCTCACCATCCGCAATATCGACGAACAGGTCAAATCCCGCCTGCGCGTGAACGCCGCGATCAAAGGCGTATCGATGGAAGAAGAGGTGCGTCAGGTGCTCACGCGGGCCGTCCTCACGCCTGCGAACGACGCTGACGCCGGTAACCTCTACGCGCGAATTCGTGCGCGCATGGACGCTAACGGATTCAAGGGCGTTGATCTCGAACTGCCCGTGCGCGAACCGATGCGCGAGCCGCCGAATTTTGGCGACGAGAAATGATTGTTCTCGACACCAATGTGATCTCGGAAATGCTTCGCGTGGCGCCCTCGCCTGAAGTCGCGCGCTGGGTGGCTGCGCAACCCGAGTCTGCGCTCTTCACGACCGCAGCGACGGAAGCAGAGATTCGCGTCGGCATCAGCATGATGGCAACCGGCAAACGCAAAGCGCAGTTGCAAGCAACGGTCGATCAAACATTCAGCCAGATATTCGTGGGCAGAATACTGCCGTTCGACTCAGCCGCCGCTGTTGTCTATGCCGAAATATCGACGAATCGTCGCGCAGTCGGCAGACCCATCTCGCCATTCGACGCCCAGATCGCCGCGATTGCGCGGGCGAACGGGGCGGCGGCGATTGCTACGCGCAACGTGGATGATTTTGCGGGCGTTGGAGTCGAAATCGTCAATCCGTGGACTGCGCCATGACTCGCGAGTGATCGGCGACTGCTAAACCGCGGGCCGCGTCTGCCGCAAACAGTCTTGCAGCGTCGCTAGGTCATCGGTGTCAACCATCGCGCCCAGACTACCGTCGGGATTGATCACCTTGATGCGCTGCCCGTCTTGCGTAATGAACAGCACGCTGCCGTAATGTTTCGGTGTGTGCCGCGCCTTGCGCGCTGCATCTTTCGTGTTGTCCTTGGTTTCAATCAGCCGTTGCAACGGCGTGTCACCTGGTGAGTGCTCCATGCACACCACGAAATCCGGATAGAAGTAATGCTTGTGATCCGCTCGCACAATCGAGACTTTATGCGGTTTGCGATCCGCATTACGATGCCACCAGCGAACGAACGGCGCGCGATCAAGCGCCACCGCAATCTCCCGCTCAAAACCATTCAATTTGCTTAGGCCGTCGTATGGACTTGTCACAAATGATTCACCGTTCGTGAGCGAATACTTCCTGTCGTCAAACCATGCGTTGCTATCAATCAGGAGCGATCCCTGTGCGTTGTCAACCGTATCCTTCGCAGGTGGCAAAACACCATAGATATTCTTGATGGAATGATCGAGTGGAAAATCTTCCGGAAACAGCATCGCATCAGGCAGCGGGCCTGAATTAATCAAGCGAGACTGCTTGGCAATTTCATCATGCAGCATTTCTGCCAGCAAATCTCTTTGCCGCAGCACCATCCAATACGCTGCGTCTCTTGCGTATTGCTTCACTGCTTTGTCGTCAGGCTGATCGTCCTCGCACACCTCTTCAAATTTTTCGCGAATCGCTGGGAGCAGTCGTTGCGCGATCCGATCGACGATGATGCGGTGGTCGGCCTCCTCGGTCTGAGGAAGCTCATGCAGCACCGCCCGAGCGTCAGCCGCAAGGTGAACGCGATCCGTCACTATGGCTATGTCTGCCTCGGTCTGTGCGCCAGTCGTCAGTTCGGTCGACCGTTCGATGCCTTTCGCCCGGTTCAGTGCAATGGCAATTGCCATCGTCCTCACCGACTCCGGCAAATCCAGCCGATTCGCTACTGCCTCAGAAATGCTGCTCATGTTGGTGAGCACCGGACGCTCCTCGCGCAACAGCGCATGCGGTAGCGCGGGTAGGTCGCGACGCAAGCGGTATGCGCGCAGCCCGCGCTCACGCAACTCCGCAACTATCGCGTCCGGTGTGCCGAGGGTCGCCGAGCTACGTGGCGAACCAGCGTTGACCAGTGGTTTTAACTCGTCAAGCGCTACGTCCTCATCAGTCTCATCCAGGGCAGCCAACTGAAAAGTAGCCTGCGTCCCAGGGGCAACGGCAACAGCCGCAGGATCACAAGACTCGGTCTCATCGTTTCGCGTCGACACTGGCAATTCACCCGAGCCTGTGGCCAGCACCGTCGCGGACAGCGGCAAACCATGCAACACCGGCGCTTGCGGCGTGACGCGATTGGTAATCACATATGCACCGCTCACCGTCTCGCGCACCACTAGCTTCTCGGTCTGGCCTTCCAGTTCGCTCTTGATCTGTGCATTAGCTTCAACAGACTGCTGAAACCCGGTTTGCGCCTCGGCGTTGGCGAGATAAATGTACGCAGTGTCCAAATCTGGCGGCAATGCGTTCGGTTTTGGGAATCGCGCCCGCATCTGCGGCAGCACGCGCATCACGCGACCGATAAACTGCGTTGCAAAATCCGGGTCGTTCACCGGTTTGGTAGACGCCAGCACAAACGCGCGCGGCGCATCAAACCCTGTGCCCGCCGACTGCTTGAACACCAGCACTTTTTTGCTTGAGTCACTGGCGATAGACGCCATCAATA
>CAYMSY010000486.1:0-2756 GCA_964393195.1 uncultured Alcaligenaceae bacterium
GTCAAAACACCACCATCCGGCTTCCCCGCAGTCGGATTGGGTGGTATTTCTGCACCGATCGGGCGCCCACAGGATGCTCACATGGGAAGTTTCGGCTGAATTATGATGAGTTTGGAAAATACCCCCATCATAGGCATCGACTGGAAGTTCGTTGGCCGGGACTATCTGGGTTTTTTCCCGGAGCATTACCCCGACCTGGCCTTTTTCAAGTCCGATGCCTTTGAGTACCTTCGCGATGAGCTGGCCAATGAACTGCCGGAGACCTGCTTCGAGCGGCTGTCGGTGTTTCTGGCCGAGTATGGCTATGAGCTTTGGAATATTGATACCCTAGGCGACGAATATAGGCTTCTGGTCGCGCCCTCCGGGCAGGGAGAGACTGTTTGCCGGGCCGCTCTCAACGGTATAGCGGCCGAATGGGATGACGCGGAGGACATACCGGATTTTGGTTTTGAACGTCTGGCACCCGTCGCCAAGCCGATGAAACCCGGACGCAAACAGACGGTGAAGGCCAAATTGCCGCCCATCGCCACACAAGACGACTGGCATAGAAGCTATGGGGGTGTCTGGAGGCCGGATGTGCGTCAGGTCTTTCTGGATTTCGAAAACGAGGCGGGCGAAGACGTATCGGGGCTGGTCGATTTGCATACCTTCCCCCTGACAGAGGTCGATGCCACGGGCTTTTATGACCTGCAGGCGGCCGGCCATAGTTTTATGCCCCTCTACGGCATCGAAGGTGGTCAGTATTGGGAATGGCAAAAACCGCAAAAACGTCAGAAGATTTATGACGATTACCGCAGTTGCGTGGCCCTGATCAGCGATTACAACACGCCGATCGTCACCGAAATTCCCGGCAGCGAACGCCGTCACGGCGGTAATCTGGGCTTTACCGGCTTCGGTCAGGTATTGTTTCAGAAGGTGCGCGCGGATGAGGCGGCGACGTGGCACAATGCGTCCGCCCTGCGGATCGGCCGCAAGCCCGAAACACCGGAGGCACGGGCGTCCCTGTTACGCTTTGACGGCGTGCAATTCCAACACATTGCCGAGCTCCACGCGCAGGCCCACCTTTTACCGCTCGACGCAGATACGATCGCGGTTTTCGACGCGGCCATTCCCGATGAAAGCGGGCACACGGCAGCAGTCAGCTATTATCTGATTGACAGCCGGACGTGGGTGGTAATGGGCAAGGGACAATTGCCGTTTGCCGAACCAACGACTCTGGAGGGTCTGTTCGTGCTTGGGGGTGACGATATCCTCTATGTCCGCACGACTCAGGCGGCGCATCCTACCCATGCCGCCTTAACTGAGGCCACGGGGTGGCTGGTGCGTTTCAATCTGCGTTCAGGTGGGTGGCAACAGGCGAAACTGGAGGGGTTGCACGACGACTATACAATCAATATGGCCCTGCTTCGCCATCAGCCGCCCGACAAGCACCGTATCCGCAGTTTTCAGGGAGGGCTGTCCATCGAACGCGGGCATGACGACTGGTGCATCCTCAACTATATCACCTCCTATGCCGGGCGGCACGATCTGGCCTGGTTATGGAACACGGTGGACGATGAGATTGTGCGCTTGCTGCCAGAAGATTTTCCGCGACGTGAGCCGTCTGTTCATTGGAACCCTGCGCTTGGACGCTATGTGGCTGATGAATCCTGCCGCCTGTCTCTGTTGCCGCCTTTCGAGGAACTGCGCCAGCGGTGTGCTTCACACCGATTGGTATGGGGCAATATCGAAGCTCCCAAAACCGTCACCGGCTGGCTGGCCGCTGGTATTCGCAGACTTACCGGTCGTCGGGCGTGACAGGCAGGCCTCAGCCCTTACCTCCGCACAAACGGACAACCTGACGAAGCGGGTCGAGAGGCTGGGTCGTTTTGATGAGGTGTGTTGCGTAAACAACGCGCTGCCGCTCAATGCGTCCAGCGGCATTCCTCTGAATCCGCCCCAACCAGCGCGGTAAATACCGGTCTTGATCAGAAGGGTGGGCTGCAGAAATAATAAATTCGGGTTTGTAAGTTTTGATGGCGGAGAGGGTGTCCGTTTGACCTTTTGTAATAGTGATTTGAAAATAATCAACAAAGATGCTTGGCGCTCCCAAGCGACCCTAAAAGTGACCCTAAACAGAAATCCCCTTATGTTCTCAATACACCACGCAAAAAGGCCCCGGCAATTTCTCGCCGGGGCCTTTGCGAAAATGCCCATGAGCGTCTGATTCGTAGTCTGAGCAGGAGCTGTATGTAATCAGCTCGTTATACTGCAACGCCCTGTAAACCAATGGCGACCGATCCACGCCGTCACCTCATGCGCTTAACCGCCCCCTCTTGACTCTCGCGGCAATGAGGAACAAAAGTAGAACCGACCCGGAGGTGACCCGTGAAAGCTGAAGACACGGCCCGTGAGCGGTTGTCCGCCGCACTGGAAAAGAAATGGGATGACACTGCGCGACGCGTGGCCAATGGCAAGGGTGGCTGGATTATGCGGGCCGCTATCAAGGTTCTCGCCGAACAGATCGAGGAGCACGACCGGCTTAAAGCTCGTTACGGCGCCCTTATCGCCAACCAAGCCGCATCGAGAGACCGCCTACAGCGTATGCTGCTGACTGAGGCCGAGGAGGTCGAGCGGCTAAGGGCATTACTGAACTTACGCAAAAACGGGACTTGATACCCAGATGCGATGATAAAATTGCTAACTAGCGCTGAACGTTTTCATGCTGTCGACAAAAATGAACGGAAAGTTTAAATGTCAAAAGATAAAAACCAAAC
>CAYMSY010000487.1:0-2747 GCA_964393195.1 uncultured Alcaligenaceae bacterium
GACATCGGCACCCGCAGCGATCAGTGTTTCGCCATGCGAGTGATACGACACGCGGGCGTTGGCAAACATCCGTGCCAGCGCGTCAATACCCATTTCCGAGAACGGCTCATACTTGATGAGCATGTCAAGATAGGGCGCAACTGCGGCCGAAGGCTTCAAGTCATGTCTCTCAGCGGGTGTCGCCTGCCTTCAACGTCTTCTCTATGATCTCGCGTACGTTGGGCGACAGTGCACCATGGTTGACGAGACGTTCCAGTTGCGTTTTTTGCTGTGCTCGCGAATCTCCTTTGCATTTGTGCCAGCGCGAAAAGGTGTCGCAGAAACGCGAAGCAAGGGAAGGATTCTGGGCGTCAAACCGCAGTATCTGGTCCGCAATGAAGGCGTAGCCACTGCCGCCAGTAGAGTGAAATCCGCTCCAGTTCTGGTCCCCGAAACTGTGCACCACGGCCCGCACCCGGTTCGGGTTTTTACCGTCGAATTTGGGATGTGAAAGCAGTTCTGTCACATGAGTGACTGCGTCATCGCGGCGAGCACATGACTCAAGCTGGAACCAGCGATTGAGCATCGACAAGTCATCCTGCCACTGATCGTGAAAGGAACGATAAATGGTGTCCCGTGCTGCGCAGGGCTGGTCTCTGAGAGCAACCATGGCCGCCATGATGTCGGTCAGATTGTCGGCGGCTCGCCACTGTGTCAGACAGAACTGCTGGGCATCGGAATGGCTGACCGCATTTGCGAGCGTCAACAGCACGCCAGCCAGCGCGCGATGGCCGGTATCAGCGGCGTTGAGTACGTAGGTCCTGTCACGAAGTGCCGCACGCTCGTGGCCGTAGCGTTCGAGCAATGCGGCGGAATGTGTCGTCGCCAGATGAGTCATGACCCGTTCGCGCGTCAGCGCCAGCAAGCCCGGGTCAATGACCTGCTCACGGTCGGCAAGCTCGTTGCTTGATGGCAGCGTCAGCATGTGTGCGATGAGTGCCGGATCAGTTTGCATGTCTTCAAGCAGCGATTCCACCGCTACGTCAAACAGGGCAGGAATCGCCATTCCGGCGCGGGCCAGGTCAAACGCCCGGAAGAACAGCGTTCGCAGAGCCTGCCAGCGAACAACACCGTCATTGTCGTGCGCAACAAGTGCTACGAGCTGAGCATCAGTGAATTCAAACTGGACCTGTACCGGCGCCGAAAACGCGCGCAAAAGCGACGGCGTCGGCCGCGCGGCAACATCCGAGAACTCGAACTGCTGCGCAGGTTCAGTGATTTTCAGCACCCGTTCGTGTGTTACGTCACCGTTCTCATGCACCAGCGCCATCGCGACCGGAATCACCATGGGCTCTTTTTTCGACTGTCCGGGTGTTGCTGCAATCGATTGCTCGAAATTTAGTGTGTAGCGCGACTGCTTGGGGTCAAATTCGTCAGCGGTGTACCGGCCTGGCTGTACCAGCGCCTGAACTGTGACAGGTCGCGTCCGCTTGCGCTCTCCATCGCGGCGACAAAGTCATCACAGGTCGCAGCCGTGCCGTCGTGTCGCGAGAAGTAGAGGTCACAACCCTTGCGATAGGTTTCTGCCCCAAGCAGCGTATGCAGCATGCGGATGACTTCTGCCCCCTTTTCATACACGGTGACCGTATAGAAGTTGTCAATCGCCTCGTATTCGTCAGGGCGAACGGGGTGCGCCATCGGCCCCGCGTCCTGCGCAAATTGCCTCGACTGCATGAAGGCGGTTTCTTCGATCCTGACCACGGCGGGTGAGCCACGCGAGGCGGTGTATTGCTGTTCGCGAAATACCGTGAAACCTTCTTTCAGCGATAGTTGAAACCAGTCACGGCAGGTGACGCGGTTGCCGCTCCAGTTATGAAAGTACTCGTGTGCAACGATGGCGTCGACGAGCTGAAAATCCGCATCGGTCGCGGTATCCTTATCAGCGAGCAGGAAGCGTGAGTTGAAAATGTTCAACCCCTTGTTCTCCATTGCACCCATATTGAAATCGTCGGCCGCATAGATCATGAAGCGGTCGAGATCGTATTCGCGACCATAGACCTCTTCGTCCCAGCGCATTGCGGCTTTCAGGCACTCCATTGCCCAGACACAGCGTGGCAGATTGGCCGTGGTCGAGTAGATTTCGAGCAGCACCTTGCGGCCTGATGCGGTGACGAAATGGTCCTGCAAACGGTCGACGCTGCCCGCGACCAGCGCGAACAGGTAAGACGGCTTCTTGTGCGGATCGTGCCAGACCGCTTCGTGACGTCCATGATCGAGATCGCGTTCGCTGACGAGATTGCCATTCGAAAGCAGCACCGGACACGCAGTCTTGTCGGCGCGAATGGTGACGAAGTACTCGGACAGCACATCGGGGCGATCCGGGAAGTAGGTGATGCGGCGAAATCCCTCGGCCTCGCACTGGGTACAGAAAGTGCCATTGGTGACGTAGAGACCTTCGAGCGCAAGGTTTGCGGACGGGTTAAACGTCGTGACAACGGTCAGAACCGCGGTTTCGCTCTCGCGCGTAAGCACGTCCGCATTGAGCGTGATGCGGTCTGACGATCGAACATATTCGTCAGGCGAAAGCTGTCGATGATTGAGGGTGAGGCTCTCAAGCGTCAGGCTGTCGCCGAACAGCACCAGCCGGTCCGAGGCCCCAGACACAGGATTGCGGCATAAGGTCAGCGTGGATTCCACGCGCGTCAGCGTCGGTTCCAGGTCAAACAGGAGTTCAACGCGTTGAACCAGAAAACCCGGAGCGCGGTAAT
>CAYMSY010000488.1:0-1103 GCA_964393195.1 uncultured Alcaligenaceae bacterium
ATAGTCGATATGTGCATTTTCTAGCACGTAACGACCGTGCGGCAGCCGCTCAAGGCCAAAAGCTGATTCACACACTCGCTCTATCCGCTAGGAGAATTCGGCGCGTGACAGAATTTTCCGCACAAAAATGGCGACAATGCTGACAGTCGCATTGCGGGCACAACGTTTGCTCTTAGTGCATGCTTATTCTCTGACTGTCCCCATTCATGACCATCCACGTCGCACTCAATCACATCACGCACTACCGCTATGACCGCCCGGTCGCGTTAGGCCCTCAAATAGTGCGTCTTCGCCCTGCACCACATTGCCGCACGCGCATCTTGTCGTACAGCCAACGCGTCGAACCGGCGGACCATTTCTGCAATTGGCAGCAAGACCCGTTCGCCAACTACATGGCGCGACTGGTGTTTGCCGAAAAGACGCGTGAATTCAAGGTAACCGTCGACGTGGTCGCCGAGATGGCCGTCTACAACCCGTTCGATTTTTTCCTTGAACCCGCCGCCGAGAAATTCCCGTTCACCTACTCGAACGACACCAAGGCTGAACTCGCGCCCTACCTGATCACCGCGCCGATGACGCCGCTGGTCGATCAGTACCTCAAGAAAATCGACAAGAGCAAGCGGCGCACGATTGACTTCCTCGTCGACGTCAATTCGATGCTCTACAAGGACATCCGCTATCTGATCCGCATGGAACCGGGCGTGCAGACGCCCGAGCAGACGCTCACGCTCAAGTCCGGCTCGTGCCGCGACTCGGGCTGGCTGCTGGTGCAGCTGATGCGGCATCTGGGGCTTGCGGCGCGCTTCGTGTCGGGTTATCTCATTCAGTTGACGCCGGACGTGAAAGCCATTGATGGTCCGAGCGGCCCGAGCGCCGATTTCACCGATTTGCACGCGTGGTGCGAGGTCTATCTGCCCGGTGCCGGCTGGATCGGACTGGATCCGACGTCCGGTCTGCTCGCCGGTGAAGGTCATATTCCACTCGCCTGCACGCCGCAGCCTTCGTCCGCCGCGCCGATTGAAGGTGGCGTCGACAAGAGCGAGGTCGAGTTCAGTCACCACATGGGCGTGACGCGCATCTACGAATCGCCGCGCGTGACCAAG
>CAYMSY010000488.1:1160-2744 GCA_964393195.1 uncultured Alcaligenaceae bacterium
TGACGTGCGGCTGACGATGGGCGGCGAGCCGACCTTCGTTGCAGATAAGGATCGCGATGCCGCTGAATGGAACACGGCCGCGCTCGGTCCGACCAAGCGCGGTTACGCCAATGCACTGGTGCAAAAGCTGCGCGCGCAGTATGGCGACGGCGGCTTTCTGCATTTCGGTCAGGGCAAGTGGTATCCCGGCGAACAGTTGCCGCGCTGGGCGCTGTCTGTCTTCTGGCGTGCCGACGGACAGCCGATCTGGCACAACCCGGATCGTTTCGCTGACGAGCGCAAGCCGTCCAGATACACCAGCGCAGATTCCGAGCGCTTCATCAAGACGCTCGCGAAAACGCTTGGCCTGCCCGACAAGTACATCACGCCCGGTTACGAGGACACGTTCTATTACCTGTGGCGGGAGCGCCGTCTGCCCGTCAACGTCGACCCGTTCGACGCGCGGCTTGGCGATGAGATGGAGCGTGATCGCCTGCGCAAGGTGTTCGATCAGGGGTTGACGCATGTCGTTGGTTACGTGTTGCCGCTGACGCCCGGTGCGAGCGTCGGGCTCGCCGGCCCGCGTTGGCAGACCGGTCCGTGGTTCCTGCGCGAGGAGCGCATGTATCTGTTCCCCGGGGACTCGGCAATGGGCTATCGCCTGCCGCTGGATTCGCTGCCGTGGACATCGGAAGGCGACACGCCGTATTTCTTTGACCGCGATCCGTTTGATGACCGCAATGAGTTGCCGCCAGCACGCACATTTGCCGAGCGCTATGGCGTTGCGCGCGGACTTGATGCGCAGGCGACGGTGACGCTGCAGTCCATGTCCGCGCAAACTGCAACTGCTGCCGTTCGTGTTGAGCCTGTCGTACCACCAGATGGGGCTTCGCTGCGGGGAACATTGGGCGCATCCGTTCATGGTTCGACAGGCTCACCACGAACGGGGGGCGAGGCTGCTGTCGAAAAGGCGCAGCACGATTACGTCCCCGCCACTTCCACGCTTATGCCCGCGCGCTTCCAGTCCGCGCACTGGCTCACGCGCACGGCGCTCTGCGTTGAGGCGCGGCAAGGCAATCTCTATGTCTTCATGCCGCCGGTCGCGGCGCTGGAAGACTATCTCGATCTCGTCGCCGCCATCGAAGCAACCGCCGAAACCTGCGACGTCGATATCGTCATGGAGGGCTACCCCCCACCACGCGACCCGCGCCTGAAGCTGCTGCAGGTCACGCCCGATCCCGGCGTTATCGAGGTCAACATTCATCCAGCCTACAACTGGGGCGAGCTGGTCGAGCACACCGAGTTCCTCTATCAGGCGGCGTTTGAAGAGCATCTCTGCGCCGAGAAATTCGCGCTTGATGGCCGCCACACGGGCACCGGCGGCGGCAACCACTTCGTGCTGGGCGGCGCCACGCCCGCCGACTCCCCGTTCCTGCGCAAACCGGAACTGCTCGCGAGCCTCGTCGCGTACTGGCACAACCACCCAAGCCTGTCGTACCTGTTCAGCGGCCTCTTCATCGGACCAACCAGTCAGGCGCCGCGTATTGACGAGGCGCGCAACGACCAGATGTACGAGCTGGAAATTGCGCTCGAACAGATCGAGAA
>CAYMSY010000489.1:0-2739 GCA_964393195.1 uncultured Alcaligenaceae bacterium
GACGGAGGGGTGATAGGCACTTGCTCCGTGATAACTCTGGAAATTTCGGCCAACACGCCCTCCAGATTTGTCATCACCTCAGCGTTGGCAAATCGAATCACGCGCATTCCCGTCGACCGCAAATAGGCCGTCCGATCCGCATCGTATTGCTGCGCCGCATCGCTGTCGTGTGTCGCTCCATCAAGCTCAACGACCAGTCTCGCTTCGGCACAATAGAAATCGACGATGAAAGTACCTATTGGCCGTTGACGACGAAATTTCTGCGGAAGCATTCGCAGACCGTCAAACCACAAGCGTCGCTCGGCCAGTGGCATGGTTTTGCGCAGGTCGCGCGCATTTTCGATCAGGCCGTAGGAGTAGGTTTTCTTTGGCACACCATCACCTTCATTTGCGGCAGGCAGCCAACCTCTCTGTCGGCTATGCCGACATCTCCCCTGCGTTGCATGGGAGACTTGCTTGGATCAAATCGCCACTGTTTATGCCTCCCCTGCAGCGCAGGGGAGGTGTCGCGAAGCGACTGGGCTCGGCGCTACGCAACCGCCAACCGCCCAGCCCCTGCCTCCACCCGCCCAATCACCGCCGCGCTGTCAAACCCTTCGCGCTTGAACAGCGCAATTACTTCGTCAGCAACTTCCGGCGCGCACGACACAAGCAGTCCGCCACTCGTTTGTGGGTCTGTGAGCAGCGCCTTGTTGACGTCACTGAAGCCAGAAGGCAAATCCACGTCGTGTCCGTAGCCACCCCAGTTGCGACCTGACGCGCCCGTGATGAAGCCTTCGGCCGCCAGCGCCTGCACGCCCTCAATCATCGGCACCTTATCCCATTCGATGACGCAAGTGACCTTCGCGCCGCGTGCGAGCTCCAGCGTATGGCCCGCGAGGCCGAAGCCAGTGATGTCGGTCAATGCGTGCACGCCTTCCATGTTCGCGAGCGCGGCACCCGGTTTGTTGAGTTTGGTGGTGTTCTCGATCATTGCCGCGTAACCGGAGGCCGAGAGTTTTTCTTTTTTTAGCGCCGCAGAAAGCACGCCGACACCAATCGGTTTGCCGAGAATCAGTACGTCGCCGACCTTGGCGTCGGCGTTTTTCTTGACCTTGTCCGGATGCACAAGACCCATGACGACGAGGCCGTAAATGGCTTCTACCGAATCAATGGTGTGACCGCCCGCAATCGGAATGCCCGCCGCCGTGGCCACACTCTGTCCGCCCTTGATCACCTTGCCGATGGTTTCGACGGAGAGCACGTTGATCGGCATGCCGACCAGCGCCAGCGCCATGATCGGCGTGCCGCCCATTGAGTAAACGTCGCTGATGGCGTTGGTGGCGGCGATGCGGCCAAACTCGAACGGATCGTCGACGATGGGCATGAAGAAATCGGTCGTTGCGATCAGCGCCTGAGTGTCGTTGAGTTTGTAAACCGCCGCGTCATCCGCCGTCTCGATACCAACCAGCAATTCCTTCGGCAACAGGCCAGAACTGTTCTTGAGGATTTCCGAGAGCACGCCCGGCGCGATCTTGCAGCCGCAACCGCCGCCATGTGAAAGCGACGTGAGGCGCGGTTCAACCGCGTTGTTGGTGGTGACGGGTGCGTTCATGGAGACTCCAGATGGGGTTTGCAGCGCGAATGATTTTGTCGCAAACGGCTAATGCCTGCTTGCAACACGGCGCACGGTCAGCACACGCGAAACGGCATTACGAATCGCAGCGGCTTCGCGTTCCGGCGCAAAAAGCTTTGCGCGTTGTGTGCCGGCACTGACCAGCCGTTTGTAGAAGCGGGGGTCGATCTCCGCGCGGTGCATGAGTTCGGCACATTTCCTCGCGTCACCGAACGCGAAATAACCGGGATATTCAGGCCCAAGCATGCCGATGTTTCCACCGACGTCGCTAGCGATGACCGGCACGCCGGCCGTTAAGGCTTCAACGATCACATTGGCGCCGCCTTCCATTCGACTCGCGATCACCAACAGGTGTGCTCGCTTGATGCGCTGCCGTGTCTGCGCGTGACTCAGCCCGCCGAGCCACGCCAGACGCGGCTCTTCGCGCAGCACAACGGCCATCGTGTCAGCGTGATGCTGATCCAGCGCGGTCCCGATATGGACGAGCCGAATCCTGCTGTCAGCAGGCAACAGACGTAACGACGTGATCGGCGTGAACGGGTCTTTTTCATGGCGCAGATGGCCGACCTGCACGATGTCGAAAGCGCGCTGATAACGTCGCCCCGGCGTCAGGGTCGCAGCCGACTGGTACGCAACGTCGCAGCGGGCTCGATATTTGCCCGGCAGTTCGCCGGCGGCGTCGGGCTGCAGGACGATGAAACGGTCTGCGACAGCAAGAGACTGCTGTGCGGCGGGGTCGCTGTGAATGTCGCGGTAAACGTCGGTCCCGGTCAGCGCGACAATCAGGCCGCCGCGTGGCCGTGCAAGACGATACTGGACGATCGACTCGGCCGACCGACGCGCGTGCAGGGCAATGAGCACATCCGGTATGGACGCTGGTCGTGACCATTGTCCAGTAACGGTAACCGCATAATCACGGGCAAGCTGTCGCGCCCAGCGGGCAGCGGTATGCCAGTTGCCATTGTTGGCGGTGGCATTTGCCGGGGAAACGATGACAACACTTGGTTTCACAGCGCAACTATCGCACACCGATCTGATTGCAGTGGGCGCGGCTGCCCGTTCGTTGAATCGGACGCAGCTTGGCGACGCACTGGCCGTGACACGCGCTTACACAAGAGCCTTCG
>CAYMSY010000490.1:0-2738 GCA_964393195.1 uncultured Alcaligenaceae bacterium
ACGGTCAACACGGTCGCGTCGGCGCGTTCGCTGCGATAGGTCGCCCGCGAACCCCACAGCGGATCGGTGATTGAGCGTGTGTAGATCGTGTTGAGCGGCGTGGTGTAGAGGTCGCTGCCTTCAAGGAAGAAAGGCCGCTTCTCCTGCACCGACAGCGCGAACCGCGTGTTGCCCTTGAGCTGCGGCGTGTCCAGTTCAAGCTGCGAAAAATCGGGCCGGAACGTAGCGTCGATCACCCACTCGGACGATGGCCGCCACTTGATGTCGGCACCACCCGAGATCCTGGTTTCGCTGCGTTTCTCGTCGCCGCGCTTCATCTCGCTCGAATTCACGGCGATGTAGGGTGTCAGGGTCAGCCCGGAGGTTTTCGGCAGATCACGCAGGCCGGTCAGCTCTTCCGCAACACACAGGAAGCAGGACGGGTCACGGCCGAGTGCCACGTTGCTCATGCGGATACGCGTGTCGCGTGGCATGTTGCGGAACACGATGAAAGTCAGTTTTTCCGGCGCCGGATGCGGCAGCCGCAGCGACGCCCACGGAATGCGGAACTCTGCGCTCCAGCCATCGGCAAGCATCGCAGGCACTGCTTCGTAGTCGTAGTCCGGCGAAAAATCTTCTTCCAGCGCATCTTCGTTCCACGCGCCGTCTGCCAGCACACCGCGCGGATTGACGCGGAAGAACTGGGCAAATTTGCGCGCACCGGTCGGATCGATCCAGAGGATGAAGTTGTCCTGATTGCCACCGAACACCTTGTCGCGACGCACGAAGGGCGCAACGATGTTGGCCGGATCGGTGTCCCAGGCACGAATGCCGAAATAGAGGGCGTCATGATCGAACAACACGCGTACTTCGGTCTTGAAACGTGTCGGCTGCTTCTCGTTTGGCATGTTCTCGATGAAATCGCCGCTGACCGGCGCGCGCTGCCAGTCAGCTTCGTCGAGCTTGCCGTCGAGTTTGATTTTTTCGGTGAGTTTGACGGCCTGCAATGCCGACGATGGGGAGGAACCCAGCGCGAGCAACAGACAAACCGCCGCGCCTGTTGCGACGCTAACAAATTTTGATTGCATAAAAAATAGTGGGTGGGCAGTGCGACAAACACCGCGTGCCGGACAATGGGTTCGCGCCTGTATTCAATCCAGGCGAGGCTAAAGTTCCACGTCCAGACGCTCAATCCGAATGCGATGAATTGCGGAAAAAGCGCCTGACTGACGGGGAACGGTTGCGCCACTGGAGCGTGGCGCGGGCCGGTTTAGTTTTGGAACACCATGGGAATCCTCCCCACTATTGTTTGCCGAATCAAGCGCGGAGTGTAGACGGACACCGCGCGGCTTGTCTACGCGTCGCTCGCCTTGCGTTCGGCCACCTTGCGTCTGAGGGCTTCGCCGACCACCGGATGTACAAAGCGGCTGAAATCACCGCCGAAGAAGGCCACTTCGCGCACGATGGTGGCAGAAATGAACAGGTATTTTTCTGATGGCGTCAGGAACACCACTTCCACGCTCGGGTCCATGCTGCGGTTCATGCCCGCCATCTGGAATTCGTACTCAAAGTCGCTGACTGCACGCAGGCCGCGCATGATGATGCCCGCTTCCTGTTCACGCACAAAATCAAGCAGCAGACAGGAGAAACGTTCCACCCGGACATTCGGCAAGTCCTTCGTGACTTCCTGTGCGAGCGAGACGCGCTCGTCCGCCGTGAACCACGGGCCCTTGCGCTTGGAGTCGGCCACCCCGACGACGACCTCGCCAAACAGGCGCGAAGCCCGGCGAATGAGGTCTTCATGGCCTTTGGTCAGGGGGTCGAACGTCCCCGGGTAAACACATCGCAGCATGACTTCTCTCCTCCGCTCGGCTTTTCAGGCCGCTTCTTGTGGCGTGCCGGCGGCGGCACTTTGTGGCGTAAAGAGATGATAGTGCACCATCCCGGCACGTCCCTGTCGGACGCGGACGAAGCCCGGCATCTGCTTTGCGGTCATTTCCTTCGCGAATTCGCAGTACACCAGCGCCTCGGCTGCCGCAACGCGAGCAACCAGCGGCACCAACCGTGCCCACCAGTCCTGCGCGAACGGCGGGTCGAGAAAGATCACGTCAAATTTTTCCGGTGTCGACGCGAGAAAGGCGAAAGCGTCGCCATTGACAAGCTTGAGATTCGGCAGTTCAAGAAGCTTCTGGTTCTGCGCTATCGCCTGCGCAGCGGGACGCGATGATTCGATGGCGACGACTGACGAAGCATTGCGTGATGCCGCCTCGAACGCCAGCGCACCCGAACCCGCAAAAACGTCGAGGCAACGCTTGCCGAGCAGATCCTGTCCGAGCCAGTTGAACAGCGTTTCCCGCACGCGATCCGGCGTTGGGCGAAAACCTTCCGTGCCCTGCATATCGGGGAAACGGATGATGCGCCGCTTGTGGCTGCCGCCGATGATGCGGACCTGGTTTTTGTAAGGGGTCATTTGACGGTACGCAATGCGGCCTTGGGCAGGTCTCTAAAATGCAATTGTCTCGAATCCCGTCAGAAAGCGCTCCATGTGGGGCTTGTTCAAGAAAAAAACGCAACCTGCGCCGTCGGGTACGCCGGTTGAATCTGCAGCGGCTGATGCGTTGCCCGCGCCGGCCACGCCATCGGCCGACGCGCCTGTCGTCACTGTCGAAGCCAAAAAAGGCTGGCTCGACAAGCTCAAATCCGGTCTCACCGCGACGCGTAACAAGCTCGGCCTCAACGTCCTCTTCGCGGGCAAACTC
>CAYMSY010000491.1:0-2415 GCA_964393195.1 uncultured Alcaligenaceae bacterium
AGCGATGGTCGCCGGCGTGCGCCATGAACTAGTTGATCACGTAGTTCGCGAGCCGTTCAATCCGGGGTTCGCCGCGCTCCCGTCCAATCTCGAACTCCAGGAAAACGCGTTGCGTAACGACCCGATTGTCCTGATCGGTAGTGGTTACCGTCGCGTATCCGCTCGTAGCGACGCGGTCTCCGGCGGCCGAGTGCTTTAGCTGGTTGAACTTGATGCTGCGCTGACGTGTTGCGGAGAAAACCCGCTCGTAGTCGTTGAGCATCTGACGCCGGCCAACCATCGTGGACGAGAACAGCTGTCCAAATCCGCCGATTGAGCCTGTTTCATAGGCATTGGTGAACCTCACCAGAATCTCCTCTGCGTCCGCCGTTCGCGTCTTTGGCGGCGTGTCGCTGCGCTCTGCCGCCGCCGGGCGTGGCGAAGATGTAGAGCCCGCGCTAACCGCTGCCGAGGTCGTGGACGCATGGGCGTCCGGCAAACGTGCCCCGGTACCGGTCACGTCGAGCGCCTGTGCTTTTGCTGGAGGAGCCGCAGACTCGTTGGCCATTGTTGCTGTTGTCGAATACCCTTGAACCGGCGCTAGCGACTGAGTGGAAGTGGTGCGGGCGGCGATGTCAACGCTGCGCGCAGACAGTTGCGGGGTCATCGCAACCGCAGGCGCGGCCTGAAGCGCACGTGTCGGCGAAGTCCGGTCGGCTTGGGCTTTTCCAGCAGGCACGGTGGGTCTGGAGGGGGGCGTGACGACCGGTTCTACAGCAACTTGCGCGTTGGTGACCGTCGCACGCGTTTGCGAGTCACTGGCAACTGCGGCGGGGGGCGGTGAAACACCGCCCAAATCCACGGACAGATTCAGTTTCGGCCTCGCTTCAACCAGACGCGTCGGCGCCTCGTGTGAAAGGAGTGACGTCAGCCCCAGACCAAGTGGGATCAGCAGGAGCACCGCCATCCACAACAAGACATGTCGTGCGCGAAGAATCTGGGCCAGACCCCGCAGACGTTCGCTGACTCCTGAGCGAGGACGAGCTGCGACTTTACCCGCCGCCCACGTCGCACTTGCAGCGCTTCGGACTATCGGCATCGATTTCGGTGTCGCCAGTGACGCAACATAGGTGGCTCGTGTTGCGTCGTCAGCGAGTACGGCATATGCCCGATTGACGCGACTTGCCGCGTCGGATGGAAACCCGACCGGCCGAGCGTCCGGGTGTACCAGAGTCATCAAGCGACGAAAATTCTCCCGCATCGTGCCAGGCTCTGCATCGCGTGCCACGCCCAGCGTCGTAAAGTGATCGCTCGCGGCGTTCAGCATGACGCCCGCGATGAATCGGTTAGCCGTCGCTTGCAGGTCAATGGGGGGCAGTCCGTCCTGATCGGGCAAAGGTGAGATCTCGTCGACAACCTTGCCAGCGGCCAGACGAATCAGCGCGATACCAACATCGCTGCTGACGAACTGGAAAGGCGGCTGCAGGCGATAGCCATCCGCGACATATCGCCGCAAATCCATCTCAAGAGCGCTGACGCTATCGAACATCGCCGGGCCTAAGTTCTTTCCTGCTGTGCCATCTCGGCCTTGTTACCGTAGTAGTAAAAATCGGACTCGTATCCGTACATCGTCATTTCGCTGCCGAGTTTTGTGAGGATGGCGCCAAGTGGCGCCGTACCTGCCTGACGGAGGCGTCTGATGGCGTTCCTGATCGCCGCCTTGCGGGTTTTTGAACTCTCGACAACGAACAGTGTTGCGTCGACCTGATTGCACAGGATGATTGAATCGGCAATACCCAGAATAGGGGGGGCATCGATGACGATGTGCTGAAAATGCGATGAGCTCGGGCTTAGCAGTTTCTGCAAACTTGGCCCGGAAAGCAATTCGGCGGGGTTGGGGGGGAGCGGCCCGCCGGTGATCAGATACAGGCTCGGAAAGTCAGTCTTGCGGGTTACCGTAATGGGGTCCGTGTCACTAGACAGGATATTTGACAGGCCAACAGAATGGTCAGTCTTGAACATGCGATGTAGTGTCGGATTACGCATGTCACCATCGACCAACAGCACCCGTTTACCCATTTGCGACAGTGCAACCGCCAGCGCCATCGCGGTCGTCGATTTGCCTTCATTCTTGGTGCAACTGGTCACCACAATCGTGCGGGGTGCGCCTTTGGAGGTCGAGAATTGCAGGGCTGTTCTGACTGACCGGTAGGCCTCGGCCAATGCCGATCGCGGGTCCCGCGTGGCCTGATCCTCCGGTGATCCTTTGCTGGTATGTACTCTAGGAATTACACCAATCAAGAATGCCGATAGCATTGAACTAGCTCAAATCGACGGCTGGAAGTCAGTAGTCAAAAAAGGCCAGTTTCATATCGGAGAGAGCGTTGTATTCTGCGAACCAGAGCGGGTAGGCGGGCAGGCGCGGATCGGTTAGCG
>CAYMSY010000491.1:2425-2738 GCA_964393195.1 uncultured Alcaligenaceae bacterium
GCGCGGAATCACACCGATCAACGGCAGGCCGGTGAAGCGCTCCACCTCATCCGGGAATTTGATGGAGTCGTCCATATACTCAATGACAAAGGCCAGCGCCAGACCAGCCATCAACCCCAAAAGGAGACCGGTCATTGCGCCACGAGTTACGTCTGGCCGGAACGGAAACAGCGGCGTATCGGCTTTATCGACGACGGAAACATTGTTGGTTCCGACCTGCGCCGTGACGCCGACTTCTTTCAGGCGCTGCAGCAGTCCTGAGTACATTTCCCGATTGGTGTCGACATCACGCTTCAGGATGTTGAACCGGATG
>CAYMSY010000492.1:0-702 GCA_964393195.1 uncultured Alcaligenaceae bacterium
CGGGATCATTTCCGTCGCACAGGCAAACGCCTTATTCCTTCAGGGAGACTTACCTTGACCACCTACGGCAATCTGATCAACGGCGAATGGGTCGTTACCGGCACCACCTTCAACAATATCAATCCGTCTGACACCAATGACATCATTGGCGTCTATTCGACCGCTGGTGAGCCGGAAGTTAAGGCCGCCATCGCCGCTGCGCGTACGGCGTTCGAAACCTGGCAGTATTCCACCCCGCAACAGCGTTTCGACATCCTCGACGCCGCTGGTACCGAAATCCTGGCGCGTAAGGCGGAGCTCGGAGCGCTGTTGTCGCGAGAAGAAGGTAAGACCCTGCCCGAGGGTATCGGCGAAGTGACCCGTGCGGGTCATATCTTCAAGTATTTCGCCGGTGAAGCCCTGCGCGCTCACGGCGAAGTGCTCGATTCCGTACGTCCGGGCATCAAGGTCGAAATCACGCGTGAGCCTGTCGGTGTCATCGGTCTGATCTGCCCGTGGAACTTACCCATCGCTATCCCGGCGTGGAAAATGGCCCCGGCCATCGCCTTCGGGAACACGGTGGTTTGCAAGCCTGCAGAACTGACGCCTGGCTGCGCGTGGGCGCTGGCTGATATCCTGACGCGTGCCGGCCTGCCCAAGGGCGTGCTGAACGTTGTCTTCGCTCGCGGTTCGGTCGCTGGTCCGCTTCTGATCGACGGCTGC
>CAYMSY010000492.1:712-2735 GCA_964393195.1 uncultured Alcaligenaceae bacterium
CCGCCGTGGCCAAGGGCAAACGCATCCAGTGCGAAATGGGGGGCAAGAACCCGGTCATCGTGCTGGACGACGCGGATCTGAACATTGCCGTCAACTCCGTACTGAACTCGTCCTTCTTCTCCTCGGGTCACCGCTGCACCGCCTCTTCGCGCATCATCGTGACTGAAGGCATCGCCGACAAGTTTGTCTCGGCGCTCGCCGACGCGGCCAAGGCCATCAAGGTCGGCGACAGCCGTGCCGACGGCGTTCAGATGGGCCCGATCGCTTCCCAGGAACAGCTCAAGATCGCGCAGGACGCCGTCGCTACGGCAAAGGCGCAAGGCGGCGTTGTGGTCGCTGGCGGCGAAGACCTCACCTTTGGGACGCCGGGCTACTATTACGCACCGACCCTGATCGACAAGACGACCCCGGATATGGCCATCAACAAGGAAGAGGTCTTCGGGCCGGTCGCCTCGGTCATCCGCGTCAAGGATCTGGAAGAAGCCATCAAGGTCGCCAACGACACCGAAATGGGGCTGTCGGCGGGCATCTGTACGTCGTCGCTGAAAGCCGCTGAAACCTTTAAGCGCAAGGCGCAGGCCGGCATGGTTATGGTAAACCTGCCGACTGCGGGCGTCGATTACCACGTGCCGTTCGGTGGCCGTAAAGCCTCGTCTTATGGCCCGCGCGAACAAGGCGCCTATGCCAAAGAGTTCTACACGATCGTCAAGACCGCCTACACCTTCGCAGGCTAAGGTCTGTGTATTCAGACCAGATGTGGGTCTTAGCCCCACGTCTCTAACGGAAAAGCGCCCTCGTAAACGAGGGCGCTTTTTTTTACTGCCGGGAGAGGTTGCGTCTAACGGCTGGCCAGACCGGTGCTGCGCGTCATCGCGGCCAGTTCCGTGCTGGCGCGGTAATATTCGATCGACTCGATCTGATCATTGACGCCCTTGGCATGGCCTTCGACCCACACAAGCCTTCCGCTTTCAAGGACAGCCTTCACCCTAAAGCGGGTGTCAAAATGGATGCTGCCGCCTTCGCAACGGTCAAGCTCAACGACCGCCCTTTTCATGGGGCCGGCCAGTTCCTCGCCTTCACCTCTTACCGAATCGACAATCGCCTTACCCACCATCTGCTCCTGCTTAACGTCGCACTCGGCAAAGGCCGGGACGGCAAGGGTCAGAAGGGCTGCGGCCGCAGCGGTTCCAAAAATCGATTTCATCATGATCTGTTCACTCCGTTTTTTTCTTGTTTTTGGGCGAGTGCCTTGTTCAAGGGCGCAACCGTAACCCACGGGACTGCCCGTAAAGAATGCGCCAATTCAGAGCTTTGACAAGAGAATTTATTCCGAACCCTGACCAAAATCACGGATTTTTTACCGGTGCATATTAATATGTATACGGATTATTTTGGCTCATAATGCTGTGAAATAAAAGAAAATTGGCACAAAATGCAAAAAAAGAGGCCCGGCTCAAAGGCCGGGCTTCACAGAAAAAACTTCAACAATCAACCAATCTGGGACGGATCGTCCCTCTCGAGCGGGTCGGCGAGGGCCTGTCCTTCGGGTACAAAGTCCATTGCAACGGAGTTGAGGCAATAGCGAAGGCCGGTCGGCCGGGGGCCATCCTCAAAAACGTGACCGAGGTGCGAGTCACAGCGACCGCAGCGGATTTCAGTGCGGACCATGCCGTGTGAGGCATCCCGTAAGTAACGGATGTGCCCTTCGGCCACGCCCTGATAGAAGCTGGGCCATCCCGAACCTGAATGGAATTTAGCCCGCGAAGAGAAGAGCGGCAGGGCACAAAGCGCACATGTATAGATACCCTCCGCCTCATACTCATCGAACTTGCCACAGAATGGCGGCTCGGTGCCGTGGTCAAGCAGGATGCGCCGCGCTTCAGGATCGAGCTTTTCAGCGAGCAGACGCAGCTTTTCCTGCGAAGGCGGGGTGAGGTCGAAGCCGAGTTCGGAACGGGCCATGCGGATGTCCTTTCAAGATCAGCCTCTCAGAGCCTGATCCGAAATTAAGTTGAGTGGTGCC
>CAYMSY010000493.1:0-2725 GCA_964393195.1 uncultured Alcaligenaceae bacterium
GTTCGGCCAGTGCGATCAAATGGATCGAAAGCGGGTTCCGGGCGCCGGGCTAGCGCCGTGAACGCTGCACAATGCCGCAACAAATCTTTACCTCGCAGGCGTATCGCCTTGACGTTCGCGGCCTGCATTGACGACATGACATGCGGCGCATGCCCCCGACCCCCTAACCGCTACCAGCTCGCTGACACACTACACCGTCCCGTCAAGCCGACAATGTCGGCTTGACCTCGTGCATTTACGCGCTCGAACGGGGCAGCTAGGTGGGCTGAACCGTTCGTCGCCACGCTAAGGCGCAAAGTTTGCGCTGCAGGCACCGTTGAGATAATCGCGAATCGCGGCCCAGGTAATTCGCTTTGCGCCAGCGCCGAGTGCACCACTGGTCACAGCGGTACCGGTCAAACCGAACATGGCGCGCGTCAGCAACAAGCCGTCCGTAAGCGCATCGATACTGCCGTTGCCATCAATGTCCTGGGTGCACGCTTCGTCACGGGCACGACCGAATTGTGCGACGCGCGGCGTGACGGTACCGCCTTCGATGGCGTAGCAGGTGCCGATCCACTGCTGCGAGTTGAGACCACTGCGACGGGTGCGCAGATAGTCACCCCAGCGATCCCCCGACGGAGACGACGTTCCCGTCTGCACCGACACGCTCTCAAGGGGCAACATGGCGCTTGAGTAATCGTCGTACAACCACGCACCGCAGCTGGGGTGATAGGCGCCACCTGCGTAGGCGATGGTGCCACCCACGTGATCGCGCGAATTGACCGCAGCCGACGGCACCAGCCAGGCAAACGAGGCATTCCAGATCGCGGCATCCGAGAGGACCGCCTTGCTGCTTGCGTTCATCGTGAGCACCCGTACATAAGGATAGGCAAACGTGCCGAGGCCGTCTGCCCCCTGCGCCGAGCCCCACATGAAACCGAGTTCGGTTCCCCTTCGCAACCATGCCGCCTGGATGCGCGTATCTTCCCTACCGCATGGATTGACTCCCGAGGCCGTGACAACACAGCTAAAAGGACCGTTTATCGACGCAGCGCGCGCAACATCATTGGAGGTCAGTGTTGTCGTGCTTTCTGGCCAGGTGTAGACACGGGTCTGTGTCGTACTCGACTGACTCGCAAAATACATGGTGTCTGTGGCGCCCTCTGCGGCTTTGCACGAGCCTACCGACTGGCTGGAGAAATACTGAAACGACAACGAACTGGCACTGGCCAATTGGTCCAGCGGCAAACGCATGAGGGTCGTGCATCGAAACGCGTCAGCGGCCGTAAAGACATTTGAACCAAGATACAAAAAGTTGCTGCTTCTGGTCAGGTGCGGATAGTCGAACCAGTCACCGGCAACTGCGCCGGCGCAATTGCCCACCGGCGGAAAATCGTAGTAGTACCAGTTTCCCGAGGCGAGCCCGGTCCTCCCCTGTGCGACTGCAAGGCGCAACACATTGCCCTGAGCGTTCTTTACATACTGCAGCAACCAGAATGTGAGGTCACGGCTGGCGTCGTAAAACACATCCTGATCACAACAAAAGCCACCGTTGGCAGCGGGAAACGCCGTATACGGGTCGACGTAGGCCCACGTCTGTCCGTTGTTCGTTGACAGGCCTGCGTACCAGTTATAGCTGGCGAAAATGTTAAAGCCGTTGTTCGCAACACTCGGTTCATTGGTCTGACTTCTGGAAGGTCCGCCCGCCAGGGAACTATTACCGAACAATGCAAAGGTTCCCGGCGCAGCCGATACACCTGTTGCCGCGATGCTCCCGGCGATTAGCGAAGGCGGCGTTGCCGGTGCGTTGGCGCGGGCAACAGCCCCCGGGCCAACGGCAAGCACGGGCAGGGCCGGTTTCGAGCGCGACGTCGCCTGTTCGAGCACCAGCAGTTGCGCAGGCGACGCCACCGGCGGACTTTCGGAGTAGCGAATGGTCAATCGCGTTGGGCCCGCAATCGGCGCGGCGGTGACGCTTTCCTCTGATTGCTGCGCCACGGCGGGTGGGACAACTATCGTAAACGCCGCTATCGCCACGGCGACAAATCGACAGACATTGCGAAGCCGCAGTATTTGGACACTCCTGAAACGGGACATATGAGTTATCGGGGGTAGGTTAACCGGAACGGCGCAGGCGGTGGATCCAACCTCAGCCGACAGTGCAGCAAGATAACCGCCGAATGCCGCAAATGTTGCAAGCGGAAACGCGGCTTCGCTGCCGCGTCGATCCAAGCGTGAAGGGAGCTCTGTGTACATGCAGCAGTGTAGGGACTACGGCGAGAGGCTCCCCCACTTACATGGGTGGGATAACTAGCGAAATGAGCACGGCGGGCAGGCTTGGGTTTGGCGCGCCTCATGTGGCAACCTAGAATCTCTGCCATGACAAGGCATCTTTTTCCGATACAACTTTTTCGTTATGGCCATATTTCAATGGGCTTAGGACGTCATTCAGACGAAAGTCGACTTTTGGCAATTTCATGCAGACAGCCCTTATTGAATAAGGCTGAAAAGAAAAAGCTGATATCGCTAAGTATCAATGAATAGCCCCGTCATCACCATCGACGGGCCGGTTGCGTCGGGCAAGGGAACCGTTGCCCGCATGCTCTCCGAAGCCTTGGGCTTTCATCTTCTGGACTCCGGTGCCATCTACCGCGCTCATGCCCAGGCCTGCTTGTCAAGAAACATAGATTTCAATGAAATCAATCTACTAGAAGAACAAGCTAAAGCACTTTCTCTGAAATTT
>CAYMSY010000494.1:0-824 GCA_964393195.1 uncultured Alcaligenaceae bacterium
TGGATGTTGTAGGGCAACTGCAGGCTGGTGGTTCGGTCAAGCGAGGCATGCTGGGCGTCAACATTGGACCAGTAACGCGCGATCTGGCAGATGCGTTCGGCCTTTCCAAAGCTCAGGGCGCATTGGTGTCCGGCGTCAACAAAGGCAGCGCAGCCGACAAGGGCGGCATGAAAGAGGGCGACGTGGTACTCAAGTTCAATGATCGCGTAGTCGAAGACTCGCGAGATCTGCCGCGCTATGTGACTTCTGCCCGGCCGGGTACGCCGTCTAAAGTTCAGGTATGGCGCGATGGCAAGCTGGTTGACCTGAGTGTCACGTTGGACGAATACAAGGACACGACGCAAGTGGCATCGGTCGAGCGTGGCGTTGCGCCCAAACGTACGGTTGCTCCCGAATCAACCAAGGATGACCGCTTGGGACTGACCCTGCGTGCGCCTAATGAAAAGGAACGTGGCGCAGCCAAGATCAGCGCCGGCGGTGCCGTTGTATCGGATGTGTCAGACAGTTCGCCGGTGCGCGCACTGAATGAAGGCGACATCATCGTTGGCGTGACGCGCAAGGGAAAATCGACCGCCGTGACCAGCCCGGCACAGCTCGCCGAGTTGATCAAGGGGGCAGAAAAGGGCTCAACACTCGCATTCCGTGTCAAACGCCCGGCAGACCGGACTGGTAGCGACTACAACGAGTTCTTCGCGCCCGAGAAGCTGCCCGAGTAATCAACGGCTGCAAGCTCGCGCTAACCGTTAAAATCTATGGTTAGCCATGAAAAGGCCAACGGGACCCGCCGACGCGTCGGGCCCGGTGGCCTTTTCCATTTTTCTACA
>CAYMSY010000494.1:920-2716 GCA_964393195.1 uncultured Alcaligenaceae bacterium
GGTGCTCGACTCGATGGACCTCGAAAAAGAGCGCGGCATCACGATCAAGGCGCAGACGGCCGCGTTGCACTACAAGGCGAGAGACGGCCAGATCTACAACCTCAATCTGATCGACACGCCGGGGCATGTCGACTTTTCCTATGAAGTGAGCCGTTCGCTGTCGGCCTGCGAGGGGGCATTGCTGGTGGTGGATGCCTCGCAAGGGGTTGAGGCGCAGACCGTGGCCAATTGCTACACCGCCATCGAACTGGGTGTCGAGGTGGTGCCGGTGCTCAACAAGATTGATCTGCCAAGCGCCGAGCCTGAGCGCGTCAAGGAAGAAAGTGCTGAAGTCATCGGCGTTGACGCGACGGACGCTGTGCTGTGTTCCGCCAAAACGGGCCTGGGCATCGACGACATCCTTGAAGCGATCATCGCGAAAGTGCCGCCTCCCAACGGAGATCCCGACGCACCGTTGAAGGCGCTCATCATCGACAGCTGGTTTGACAACTATGTCGGTGTCGTGATGCTGGTACGTGTCTTTCAGGGAACGTTGCGTCCGAAAGAAAAAGTCATGTTTATGGCGACCGGCCGCAGCAATCTTTGCGAGCAGGTGGGTGTGTTTGCGCCGCGTTCGACGCAACGTGAATCCCTGTCTGCCGGGCAGGTCGGTTTTGTCATTGCCGGCATCAAGGAGCTTGACTCTGCGAAGGTTGGCGATACGGTGACCCATACGCAAAAGCCGGCCGATGTGCCGTTGCCGGGTTTCAAGGAAGTCAAACCGCAGGTCTTCGCCGGGCTTTATCCTGTCGAATCCAATCAGTACGAGGCGTTGCGCGAAGCGCTGACCAAGCTCAAACTGAATGACGCGTCCCTGCATTACGAACCCGAGGTTTCGCAGGCACTGGGTTTTGGCTTCCGCTGCGGCTTCCTGGGGTTGCTGCATATGGACGTTGTGCAGGAGCGTCTCGAGCGCGAGTACGACATGGACCTGATTACCACGGCGCCCACCGTGGTTTATCAGGTCGTGCAGCGTGATGGTACGGTCCTCAATATCGAGAATCCGGCCAAATTGCCGGATCTATCGAGGGTCGAGGACATTCTTGAGCCGATCATCACGGCGACGATTCTGATGCCGCAAGAGTACGTCGGTGCAGTGATGACGCTTTGCAACGAAAAGCGGGGCACACAGGTCAACATGCAGTATCTCGGACGGCAAGTCATGCTTACGTACGATCTGCCCATGGCGGAAGTCGTCATGGACTTTTTCGACAAACTGAAAAGTGTTTCGCGTGGTTACGCCTCACTCGACTATGAATTCAAGGAGTTCCGCTCGGCGGATGTCGTCAAGCTTGACATTCTGATCAACGGCGACAAGGTGGATGCACTGTCGGTCATGGTGCACCGCAGCCAGAGCCAGTATCGTGGTCGCCAGGTTGCGTCCAAAATGCGTGAGCTGATCCCGCGGCAGATGTATGACGTGGCGATTCAGGCGGCGATAGGTGCAAACGTTGTTGCTCGCGAAAACATCAAGGCGATGCGCAAGGATGTGACTGCCAAGTGTTACGGCGGCGACATTACGCGAAAGAAAAAATTGCTGGAGAAGCAGAAGGAAGGCAAGAAGCGCATGAAGGCCGTGGGATCGGTCGAGATCCCGCAGGAAGCCTTTCTCGCGATTTTGCAAACCGGGGATAAGTAATTCGCGCCCATGGAAAACAGTTTGCTCCGGCAGATTGCCATTCATCGCATAGCCACATGATCGCGTTGAAGCCGGCGGAAAATAGGCTGGTGGTCAATGCCGGAACCGATCCCATCGG
>CAYMSY010000495.1:0-2714 GCA_964393195.1 uncultured Alcaligenaceae bacterium
GCCGTGCACTTTCTGGCGCCGAAATGATCTTGATCAGGCGCCAATTCGTGTAACAGCTTTTTTCTGAAAGCTATGCTGCACAGGGCTCAGTGGCGCATTTCGGTTATTTGCGACTTTTGTGTAAAATCGCTGATAAGCCGCATTTGAATGCGGTTTAAGCAAAAAAGCTGTTAACTATTTTTCTTCGGTCGCTTCCAGTTTGGAATGCTTACCTGCTTGCTGCGCGCGACGCTCAGTGAACCAGCCGGCGCGTCCTTGCTGATCGTGCTGCCGCCGGCGACGGTGCCGCCCTTGCCGATGGTCACCGGCGCGACGAGCACGCAGTTTGAACCGACGTGCACATCGTCCTCGATCACCGTGCGGTGCTTGTTGGCGCCGTCGTAGTTGGCGGTGATGGCGCCGGCACCGTAATTGACGCGTTCGCCGACCGTGGCATCACCAAGATAGGCGAGGTGATTGGCCTTCGCGCCTTTTGCCAGTGTCGAATTCTTCACTTCAACGAAATTGCCGATGTGTACCTCGTCGGCGAGCGCCGCCCCCGGACGCAGGCGCGCGAACGGTCCGATCAATGCGCCCTCGCCTACCGTGCAACCTTCGAGATGACTCATCGGATGCACGATGGTCCCGGCGCCGATCTTCACGTCCCTGAGCACGCAGTTCGGGCCAATACTGACGTTGTCGCCGAGCGCGACGTCACCGATGAACACACAGCCGACGTCGATGAAGACATCGCTGCCGCAGGTCAGCGTGCCGCGCACGTCGATGCGCGCGGGATCGGCCAGCGTTACGCCCGCCATCATCAGTTTTTCTGCTTCCTTGCGTTGCACTTCGCGCTCCAGCGCGGCGAGTTGCAGTTTGTCGTTCACGCCGGCAATCTCCCATTCGTTGGCGGGCTGCGTCGTGGCGACCGCAAGGCCGTCGACGGTTGCCATCGCGATGACATCGGTCAGGTAAAGCTCGCCCTGCGCATTGTGCGACGTGAGCTTGGCGAGCGCGCCGCGCAGCCATGCAGTCGGCGCCGCCATGATGCCGGTGTTCATTTCGTGAATCGCGAGCACCGCATGATCGTTTGCGGCCAGCGCGTCCTTGTGTTCGACAATCCTGACGACCTCGCCCGCGGCGTTGCGCAAGATGCGACCGTAGCCCGTCACATCCGCCACCACGCAGGTAAGCAGTGCAAACGTCTTTTCATTCACCAGCGCCACCAGCGCGGCCAGCGTTTCCGTGCGGATCAGCGGTGTATCACCTGTCACCAGCAGGGTGACACCACCATCAGTCACTGGCGCAAGCCCAACGGCGGCCGCGTGACCGGTACCGTTCTGCGGCATTTGCAGCATCCATGTCAGCGGTTCTGCTGCAAATGCCGCCTGCACTGCCTCGGCACCATGACCGACGACCACGACCGTTTGTGCCGGGCGCAATGCGGCAACGCTGGCCAGCGAATGCGCAAGCAGCGGCTTGCCGGCGAGCGGCTGCAGCACTTTGGGCAATTGCGATTTCATGCGCGTGCCCTTACCAGCGGCAAGAACAACGACGGACAGGTGCGATTTCATCGAATGGTGCGGTGCAATAACGTTTCGCCGGAAACGCGGGAATTGCAGGGATTCTACGGAGACGCGCCGCAGCAACGCTTCATACAATAGAAGACTCGCAATTGATTGTTCACAAAAGGCGGTACACAGGCATGCGCGTCCCGGTATTTTTCAAACTCACTACGCTGTCGGCCATGCTGACGGCGCTGTTCTGTGCGTCCGCATTCGCCGCCGACGATTGCAAAAATCGTGGCGAGCTGGATGCCAATTACTGTGATGAAGACGGTAATCTGGTTGCGGAAGCGCCCAAGGACAAGAGCAAATGGAAGGACCCGTCGACGCTGGTCTTCGCCTACACGCCGATTGAAGACCCGGCGGTCTATCAGAACCTGTTCAAGGGCTTCACCGATTACCTCGCGGCCTGCACCCAGAAAAAAGTCGTTTACTACACCGTGCAAAGCAATGCGGCGCAGATCGAGGCCATGCGCTCGGGGCGTCTGCATGTGGCAGGCCTCGCGTCCGGCGAAACCGGTTTTGCCGTGAATCTCGCGGGTGCCGTGCCGTTTGCGATCAAGGGCAACAAGGACGGCCCGCGCATGTATCGTCAGGTCGTGGTGGTCAAGAAGGAAAGTCCGATCAAGACCGTGGCCGACCTCAAGGGCAAGAAAGTCGCGCACACGGCGCCTTCGTCCAACTCCGGCCATCTGGCACCGCTTGCACTGTTCCCGAAAGAAGGCATCACACCGGGCAGGGACTACAACATCGTGTTCTCCGGCAAGCATGACCAGTCGCTCGCCGGCGTGCTCAAGGGCGACTACGACGCCGCGCCCATTACCAGCGACATCTATGACCGCTGGATCATGCGCGGTCAAATGAAAGCAGACGATACCCGCATCATCTACCGCTCGGGAACCTTCCCGACGTCCGCATTCGCGCATGCGCATGATCTCGCGCCGCCGCTCGCGGACAAGATCAAGAAATGCTTCTTTGACTACAAGTTTTCGCCGGAACTACAAAAGGAATTCCTCGGCGATGACCGTTTCCTGCCTGTGGACTACAAGAAAGACTGGGAACTGGTACGTGCGGTTGCGGTTGCCTCGGGGACGCCGTATAACAAGGCACAGTTTGACAAAGAAAACGCAAAGAAAAAATAAGGAGAGAAGAGATGAAAAAACTTTTGAT
>CAYMSY010000496.1:0-2706 GCA_964393195.1 uncultured Alcaligenaceae bacterium
CGCCACACGGCGAATTGCGGAGCCGCTTTGCTCACGGCGGGTCTCATTGCGAGTTTGCCGCGCTGGCGGCCCCGGTCAATTCAACAATTTGCGTGCGCGTACCTTCGGGCAAATCCATGCCCAGCCGTTCCCGTGCGGTGCGCTCGACGATCGTCGGCGTCGAAAGACGGGACTGTACAAGCGTCGCGCGATTGCGATCAGTTTCAAGCTGGTAGGCCACGTCACGGGCACGGTTTATTTCGATGGTCAGGTGGCGTACGCGGTACTGACTGCTCACAAGCGCAAACGCGCTGGCCCACACCAGCAGTGCCAGCAAAACGTTCACGCGCGTCATGCCCTGCCTCCCAGTTTCTCGGCTACTCTCAGGCGGGCACTACGCGAACGGGGATTGGCACGTATTTCAGCATCGGAAGGCGCGATGTCCCGTCCGACCAGTCGAATGTTCGCGACAGCCACGAACGCTTGTGGCAAGTGGCGGAGACGCGGATCCTCCGGTGAACGGCCTGACTGCTCACGCATCCACAGCTTCACCATGCGATCTTCGAGCGAATGAAAAGTGATGACGGCGAGGCGTCCGGCTGGCGCAAGCAACTCGAGTGCCGCGCTCAGCGCCATTCGTAGCTCCTCGAGCTCTTGATTGACGTGAATCCGAACAGCCTGGAAGGTTTTCGTGGCCGGATGCTGCCCTGTCCACCTCGCTGGGACGGCTTTTTCGACAATCTGCGCAAGCTGAAGGGTTCGCTCGACTGGTTGCCGCTGGCGTGCCTCAACAATCGCTGCTGCAATCCTCTGAGCAAACCGCTCTTCACCGTAGTCACGGATGACCTCCGTTAATTCGTCGATCGAGGCTGTTGCAATCCAGTCGGCGGCTGATTGCCCGCGCGACTGGTCCATTCGCATATCAAGAGGGCCGTCGCGCATGAAGCTGAATCCGCGCGATGCATCATCCAGCTGGGGCGATGAGACACCGATGTCGAGCAGGATGCCGTTGACCTCGGTGATACCAACGCGGCCGAGCGCGTCAGCCATGTCGCCGAAATGCGCGGCAACGAAAGTGAAACGCTTGTCGTTGATCGTGTTCGCTGCGGCCGCGGCCGCTGCATCACGATCAATCGCGACAAGCCGGGCGCCTTCCGGCATGCGTCGAAGCAGCTCCCGGCTATGACCACCGCGCCCGAAGGTGCCATCAACAAGCACGCCGCCGCGTTCCGGCAACAACGCGTCGCAGGCCTCTCGCAGCAGGACAGAGATATGAGTGTCGGATTGCATTTCGCCTCACTCATACGGACAGGCCGGCAAGCTCGGCCGGCGGGTCTTCGCGCATCGTGCGCTGCGCGAGCTCAATGACATCCTGCCAGCCGCGTTCGCTCCACAACTCGAAGCGATCACCCTGACCAATCATCTGCACCTTGCGATCAAGCTTGGCGTACTCCCGCATCTCGGGCGTGAGCACGATGCGTCCGGCGTTGTCCACTTCGCAATCGCTCTTGTAGCCAAGCCACATGCGCTGCATCGCCTTGATGCGCGGATTGAGGTTGGGCAAAGCACTTACGCGGGCCTCGAACGGCTGCCATGCGGGCACCGGAAACAGCAGCAGGCAACCGCTCGGATCTGCCGTAATGACCAACTCAGCGCCCAGACTCTCGCGATAGCGAGTAGGGATCGCTATGCGTCCTTTCGCGTCAACGCTGAGATTGGAAGCACCGGTAAACATGCAAAAGATTATCCCACCTTTTGCTACTAACCCCCACTTTTACTCACAAGTTCGCTATTTTCTGATGATTTCTTTATTTTTCTTTTAATTCAACATCTTACAGATCAAATCTAAAGTTACGAATTCAAGAAAAAACACGAAAAAATAGAGAGTTATGCACAACTCTAAATGTGTGGTGGCAACGTGACGATCCATATAGTGCAAAAACTGGTCGACTTTTGCAGTTTTCATGCTCTGAGCCCTTATTGAATGGGGCTTCTATGAAAAAGCTGTATCTCAAGATAGTCGCCCGCGCCGGGTCGAAATAGTTTGTTACGTTTGAAAAGTACATGGCGCACTGCTTCTGCCTGACACTTCGGGCTGACGACACATCGCCACCGCACACTCAGGGGAAACAACATGCGTATTCAGCGGATTGCTTCTGCGCTCATCGCATCAATAGCGCTTACGGCCGCCACCACTCAGGCGGCAGAACCCGGCGCCACCATCGTTGAATTCTTCAATTCGACCAGCAACAAGTACTTTATTTCCGCCAATCCTGCTGACTGGGCGCTGCTTGACCAGTATGCATCCGTTGGCTGGAAGCGCACGGGCGTCACCTTCGCGGCCTATACGCAGGGACAGGATGCGAGCGCGCAGCCGGTCTGTCGGTTCTTCGCGCCTGCGGTCGCATCGCACTTTTTCAGCGTCAGCAAGACCGACTGCGATCTGCTCGCCGCAACGCCCGGTTTCGTCAATGAAGGAATCGCGTGGTACGCGCTGCCGCCTGCCAACGGCGTGTGTGCTGCGGCCACGACCTCCCTGTTTCGCACCTTCAACAACGGCGGCAACGGCCCCGCCAATCATCGCTACTTCACCGACTACAGTTTTTATCAAACGTATGCTGGCAAGGGCTATGCACTCGAAGGCCTGAGCATGTGCCTGCCACAATCAACCACCGAAAAGCGTCTCGATGCCGCGCGGCTGCTCCGGCAGGCGAGCTTCGGACCATC
>CAYMSY010000497.1:0-2706 GCA_964393195.1 uncultured Alcaligenaceae bacterium
AGGTAGCGCTCACTTTCAAAATTGAGCAGGAGCTGTCTAAGGATCAGATTCTGGAACTCTACATCAACCAGATATTTCTGGGTCAGCGCGCGTTCGGTTTTGCAGCGGCGGCCAAGGCTTATTACGGCAAGCCGCTCGACAAGATCACCATCCCCGAAGCGGCCATGCTGGCCGGTCTGCCCAAGGCGCCATCATCCTTCAACCCCTTCGTGAACCCCAAGCGCGCCGCGCTGCGGCAACAGTACGTGCTGCGGCGCATGCATGAGCTTAACTATATTGATGACAACCAGTACAAGGCCGCCGTTGCGGCAGCGCCTACCCTCAAGGAAGACCGCGGGCCGACCGTCCACGCCGAGTTCGTGAACGAAATGGCGCGCCAGTTCGCGTTCGATCTGGTCGGCGAGTCCGCCTACACGCGGGGGCTCACCGTCACCACCACAATCAAGGCGCGCGATCAGGAAGCGGCCTACCAGTCCTTGCGGCGCGGCGTGCTCGACTACGAGCGCCGCAGCCAGGCATTCCGCGGCCCGGAAGGCTACGTCGAACTGCCAGCAGCAGGCAAGGAGACCAAGGAAAGCAAGGAAGCCCTGTCGGAAGCCATTGACACCGCCTTTCAGCAGTTCCCGGACAGCGATGACCTGCTGACCGCCGTCGTCCTGGAGGCCAATTCCAAGAAGGTCGTCGTTACCCGCGGCGAAGGCGAGACCTTCACGCTGGAGGGCGAAGCCATCCGCTTCGTCAAGAACGCCATTGCAGACAACGCCCCTTCGGGTGATCGCCTGCGACGCGGCGCAGTGGTACGCGTGACGCCGGACGAAAAAGGCGCGCTGCGCATCCTGCAGATGCCGCAGGTCGAGGCAGCGCTGGTGGCGCTGGACCCGAAAGACGGCGCCGTGCGCAGTCTGGTCGGCGGTTTCGACTTCTCGCGCAATCAGTACAACCACGTGACTCAGGCCAGCCGCCAGCCCGGCTCCTCGTTCAAGCCCTTCATCTATTCCGCCGCGCTGGAAAAAGGCATCACGCCGACTACCGTCATCAACGATGCCCCGCTGTTCTTCTCGGCGGCCCAGACTGGCGGCGACGAATGGGAGCCGAAAAACTACGACGGCAAGTTTGAAGGCCCGATGCGCGTCCGTACCGCACTGGCCAAGTCGAAAAACATGGTGTCGATCCGCATCCTGCGCTCCATCGGCCCAGGCTATGCCCAGGATTACGTGAGCCGCTTCGGTTTCGATCCCAAGCAGACGCCGGCCTACCTGACGCTGGCGCTCGGCGCCGCGCAGACCAATCCGATGCAAATGGCGGGCGCCTACGCCGTGTTTGCCAACGGCGGTTATCGCATCAAGCCCTACTTCATCAAGAAAATCACCGACACCAAGGGTCAGACGATTTTTGAGGAAACGCCCACTGTCGCCGGCAAGGATGCCGAGCAGGCGATTGACCCGCGCAACGCCTTCATCATGACCACGCTGTTGCGCGACGTCGTGCGCGCGGGCACGGCGACCAAGGCGATGGCGCTCGGCCGCGGCGATCTGGCCGGCAAGACCGGCACCACCAACGACAGCTACGACGCCTGGTTTGCCGGGTTCAACCAGTCGCTGGTGGGCGTTGCCTGGGTCGGCTTCGACCAGCCGAAATCGCTCGGCGAGCGTGAAACCGGCGGTGGCGTGGCGCTGCCGATCTGGGTTAGCTACATGAAAACCGCACTCAAAGGCGTGCCCGAACTGCCGCTCAAGCCGCCGCCCGGGGTCGTGAGTGCGACCGTCGGCGCCGATCCGGAGTCCGGCGCGCTGGTCGATTCGGCCGGCATTTCCGACTGGTTCTATGCCGAATTCCCGCCGCGCCGCTTTGTCGATCCGCTGACCGGCAACGAAGGTGCGCGCAGCAAGCAGGATGAGGAAGTCCGGCAGCAACTGTTTTGACGGATGACTTCAGACCGGGTTAGCGTTGCCGCCGTTGCGGCACGCATCATCGTTGAATCCGAGCTGACCGACTGGTCGCTCGCGCGACGCAAGGCGGTGGCCGAGCTCGGTCTGTCAGCGCACGGCACACCGCTGCCGTCGGATGAGGACATCATCGCCGAAATCAAGACCTATCACGCGCTCTACGGCGGCGATGAATGGGCAGCACAGCTACGCGCGCAACGTGAGTTCGCGCTGGAAGCCATGACCGAGCTGGCCCGATTCCATCCGGCGTTGGTCGGACCGGTGGCGGAGGGTTGGGCGCATGCGGGCAGCGAAATCCGCATCGAGCTGTCGTCCGAAAACGGCAAGGAAGTCGAATACGCCCTGCTCAACCTCGACGTTGAATTCGAGCCGCATCTGGCCAGGGACGGCACCACGCTCTACGAAATCATCGACGGCGACTGGCCGATGCGGCTCGTCGTGCGGGAGTCCGGGCGGGCGCCGGATCATCGCTACAAACTCCGCCTGAATGGCCGTCAGTTGCAACAGCTTTTGCAGGAAAGCACGTTGGGATAGGACTCAGGTGCAATTTTTCATATAAGTCGACTATTCAGCATTTGGCGTCCTATGCCCTTTGCAGAGGGGCACCGACCAAAAAGCTGATCAACGAATTCGGGTAATTTGTACGTCCGCCCGAAACAAATCGTTACAAACCGACACCTGATTTGCGGCTTGTTTTGTCGCGCTGCGGGTCTATGTAGCAAGCACCACTGTGGTGTTTCCACATAAGACAGGAGTCGAG
>CAYMSY010000498.1:0-2702 GCA_964393195.1 uncultured Alcaligenaceae bacterium
TCGTCGCTCCAGACGCGTATGTCACCGTGTTGCCACCGGCGATCCCGCTCTTGGCACCGGTACAGGTACCGCCGAACGTCGCATTCGCCAGTGTTACACCAGCGGGCAACGTATCAACCAGCGCCGTACTCAATGTAGCCGCAGTTGCATTGTTATTAGTCAGCGTGATCGTCAGAACGCTGGTTCCGCCCGACACAATCGAAGCAGGGGCAAACGCTTTGGCAACCGTCGGGGCGTTGGCAGTGACGGTCAGATTGGCCGTCGCAGCAGCGGCGTTGTTGCCATTGTTGGTTTGCAATGCGCCGGCAGCAATCGTGTTGGTTACAGTGCCGGGCGTTCCGCTGGTGACGTTCGCCGTAATGGTGCAGGAACCGGGAGCGCCTCCAGGAATCGTCGCACCAGAGGCATACGTCACTGTCGTCCCGCCCGCCGCACCGCTAACAGATGCCACCGTACAGGTACCGCCGAAAGTCGCATTCGCCAGCGTTACGCCCGCAGGAAGCGTATCAACCAGTGCCGCGCTTAGCGTTGCGGCTGTCGCATTGTTATTGGTCAGCGTAATGGTCAGGACACTGGTTCCGCCTGCGGCAATCGACGCCGGAGCAAATGCCTTGGCTACGGTCGGAACGTTGGCCGTAACTGTCAAGTTGGCGGTGGCTGCCGCTGCATTATTGCCGTTACTGGTTTGCAGTGCGCCCGCGGCGATAGTGTTGGTCACCGTGCCGGGCGTACTGCTGGTCACATTGGCTGTAATCGTGCAAGTCCCCGGCGCACCGCCCGGGATTGTTGCCCCGGATGCATATGTAACCGTGCTGCCGCCTGCGACGCCACTCTTGGCCCCCGTGCAAGTGCCGCCGAACGTGGCGTTGGCCAGCGTGACGCCTGCTGGCAGAGTATCAACCAGCGCCGCGGTCAGCGTGGCCGCTGTCGCATTGTTATTGCTGAGCGTGATCGTCAGAACGCTGGTTCCACCCGCTGCGATTGACGCAGGCGCGAAGGCTTTGGCGACGGTCGGAGCGTTAGCCGTAACCGTCAGATTGGCGCTGGCAGCAGCGGCGTTATTACCATTGTTGGTTTGCAGCGCTCCCGCAGCAATGGTATTAGTCACCGTTCCTACCGTACTGCTGGTGACGTTCGCCGTAATCGTGCAACTGCCCGGTGCTCCGCCAGGAATCGTTGCTCCCGAGGCATAGGTAACGGTACTCCCCCCCGCAACTCCGCTCTTAGCACCGGTACAGGTTCCGCCAAATGTGGCATTAGCCAGCGTGACGCCCCCAGGTAACGTGTCCACAAGAGCGGCGCTCAGCGTCGCAGCAGCGGCATTATTGTTGGTCAGCGTGATCGTGAGCACGCTGGTTCCGCCGACTGCGATCGATGCCGGAGCAAAGGCCTTGGCCACCGTTGGTGCCACCAGCGGAATGATCGGCGTGTCCTCGACACCGCAGCCTGCGCCTGAAGCCGTTCCACCGCCACTCACACCATCAGTCGTGCAAGAAACGATAGTCCCGGTCGTCGCCTCGGCGGGCTTGTTGATATCCCCCCCGCCGAAAACCTTGGCACGATTGGTAAGCGTGCCGGACGCGTTCGCCGCGACCGACACCGGGAGCGTGAATACATTGCTGGCACCAGCCGCCAGGCCAGTAGCGCGGGTACAGGTCGCGGTGTCGTTGGTGTTGGTAGTGGTCGAAACGACGCACGTCCAGAGTCCACCGTTGGCGCCGCCCGGCGTCAACGGTCCAACAAATGACATCCCGGCAGGCAGGATGTCCTTGACCGTTGTAACAGCGGTCGTTGCAGCGCTGCCACCGTTGGTAACCGTAAACGTATAGGTGCCCGTCGAGCCAGCGGTAAACGACGCACCGCCATCGTTCTTAACCAGCGAAAGATCAACGTTCGGTGCGCAGAATGCGAATTGGTTATAGCCAATGTACTGTTGCGTTGGAGCGGCGATATCCGGTCCGGCGATAAATGCCACCGCCGCCTGATTAAGCGGATTGGCATGATTTACCTGCACATTACATGTGGCGTCGTTCGTGTTGCAGTTAATCAGCGGAGTCGCGGTAACGGTGTTGGCTGCGACGGTATGGCGCGCAGCGTTGCCCACCAATGTCGGGTTTGACGCGGTCGCGCCATTCAAGCCGGTGAAAGTCAGGCGATCTTCCCACTGGCCGTTGGCGCTGCCGTTAGGCGAGCCATCCACGTCGCCGACCATGTAACGCAACTTGTTAACCGGTCTGCTGAAGGCGATCGTCGTATTGACGGTCTGCCCGGCCGAAACCTGGTCCATTTCGACCGAGAGAGAGTCGTTCATGTTGCCGCGCTGTGCGTTTTGCGGCGTACCGGCGAGCTGGTTGGGGCCGGCGATCGTGAACGTGATGTTGATGCCGCCCGCCGTGAAGGTCTGCGAGAGGTTGCCAGCCGTCCAGCTACCGGCAGTGAAATTGAACGTGGTCAGGGTCTCACCCGCCACACAGGCGCTGGACTGCGCAACGGCGGTCGGGGTGATCACTGCGCCAAACAGTGTCGCCGCGAACAGGCCCAGTGCGACGCGCAAACGCGTCGGCGCACTTCGCAAGCCAGAGCGCTTGGAGGATATCGGTCCGACGAACGGCGATGCGTCGCCGTGTTGCCCGTTCGTAACCACGCGCGGCGGCGTACATGCGCCGACATGCGCCAGTTTGATGACGTTCTTCAAGAAATCC